>BTQB01000001.1:0-44464 GCA_036985655.1 Anaerolineae bacterium
AAATGATTCTGGCTCTTCGCCTACTTGGGTCGCTCCACGGAAGCACCTGGTAGGTAACAAGATCGGGCACTAGGAACATATCTGCTTCATGGATTCGAGTGAATCCCTCAATTGAAGATCCGTCAAACCAAACTCCGCGTTCAACGGCTTCTTTCAAATGCTTAACTGGGATAGAGACACTTTTTACAGTTCCCATAATGTCTGTAAATTGAAGGCTGACAAAAACGATCTCATCGGCCTTTACTCTTTCAAGTAACTCTATAGCATCCATATTAATAATCTCCTCGCTATTTAGAATCGCAGATGGCTAAGTATAATAACATATAAGCTTGCCTTCTGGACGATGATTTCTTGATTACGATTTGTTCAAAGATGTTCTCAGCTATGTTTGAAGGATATTTTTGTTCAGCAACAAGTTTATCACTTTTTGCATCGTCATGAACAGTAAAATAACAAGGTGATCTTAGGACAGAGGAGCGACCTTGCTCATCTCTTTGCAGCGGGCGTTCACACTTCAATTAACCCGCACTCGACTTTTCGATTCATCTGGCCTATTTCCTAGGCCATTTCCCCATCGTTGCGGGAAGAGATCGGCAGCCTTGATAGATCAACGTTGCCGCCGCTCAGCAATATGCCTATGTGCTTTCCAGACAAGCGGTAACTATTAGAGAGTAAGGGAGCTAGCGCTACCGCAGCACTCGGTTCGACTACTATCTTGAGCCGCTGCATCAGGAACGCGAGTGCTTTCAAAATGGCTTCTTCATCAACTGTTGTCATATCATGGACCAACTTGCTCATGATGTTCAGATTTCGTTGGCCGATATGCAGGGGCCGGAGACCATCAGCCACTGTCTTAGGCACTTCAGTTAGGGTAACTATTTTACCAAGGCGCCATGACTGGTTGGCATCGTCGGCGACGGCCGGTTCAACGCCAATAACCTGGCAAGAAGGGGAGGCGGTCGCAGCTGCTATGGCGCATCCGCTTATCAAGCCGCCTCCGCCCACTGGAACAAAGAGGGCATCCAGTTCTCCGACTTCTTGAAAAAGTTCCAAGGCGGCCGTCCCCTGGCCGGCGATGATACCCTTGTTGTCGTAGGGGTGAATCAAGGTAAATCCATGAACATCGATAAGATCATTGGTTACACTTTCTCTTTCGGCCGCCTGGCAGTGAACTATTTCTGCGCCGTAGGCGGATGTGGCAGCTTGTTTAATTTCTGGCGCATCGTATGGCATAACAACGACGGCCTTAACGCCACATAATTGGGAAGCTAAGGCAACGCCCTGAGCGTGATTTCCACTGGAGTGGGTAATAACGCCAGCTTCCTTTTCAGCCTTGTTTAGCTGGCTAATAGCATTGTATGCTCCCCGGAACTTAAAAGCCCCGGCCCGTTGGAAGTTTTCGCATTTTAAGTAGAGTTCCCTGCCTAATAAACCGTTTAGTGTTCGGGAGGTCAAGACAGGTGTCTTATTTACTACACCGCTTAGACGATTTGCAGCATCGATAAGTGATTTCGAATAATTCTCGATCATAGGAAGTTACGCACGAGTCAGGAACTGCTTCAATCAACAATTTAGCTGAAACAGCGGATACACATACCATCTGTACCATTGTTCAGGGGAGACAATCTAATTTGGGATTCTTGGCGTTGCGATGTAAATAAGGATGTACAAGGTCCACTTTTCAGGCTTTTTCTACCAGTACAGTCGAGGCTACTTTCTGTCCGACAACCTTCTCCTTTCCATCGATAAGCACAGTTAATGGACCATCAAAGGGAGCCACATCAACAACTGTCACACGAGCACCAGGCAGGAGGCCAATATCAGCTAAATATCTCAAAAGATCACTGTTTTTATCATCGAGAACCCGAGCCAAGATTACTGTATGACCGATTTTAATTGTTGACAATCGCTGGCCGCGAATATCGACCATCAAGCCTTCCTTTGATGGAATCGGATCACCATGTGGATCGAACTCAGGAAAGTTCAAAGCGGCCGCCATTCTCTCCTCCATCTTTTCACTGATTACATGCTCAAGTAAATCAGCCTCTACATGCACTTCATCCCAGCTGAATCCTAGTGCTTCAATGAGGTATAGCTCTACCAACCTGTGGTGCCTGATAACCTCTAGAGCAATTACCTGGCCAGATGGGGTTAGCGTAACGCCATAATGTTTTTTGTAGTTGACAAGATTTAATTTGTTGAGACGTTGGATCATGCTGGTGACAGAGCCAGGCTTTACGTTTCGAGCAGCGGAAATCCTGGACGTACTGACTGGGCTTTCCTCCCGCTCAAGCATATAGATCGTCTTAAGATAATCTTCAATCGCTTGATGGTTTAAACCGTCCCTCTGCAGTGACGATCCTCGGTCTAGGGTGCTGATATCTGGAGTCATTAAAGTCAACCCATCGCAGATAATTTTTAGGTATACCTAAATTTAGCAAAGTGCGGAGACGCTGTCAAGCTGTTCCTACAGGGCCAATAGATCGATTGAGCAAAGCCTTTTCCACATATACTTTATCAAGTGGCAGTCCATCATGACCGTATATTTTTGTAATGGGAGATTAATCTATCTTTTCAACGCTGATCAATCAGCGGCGTTTAGCCACTTAGATTCCTGATTTAGTCTGCATAATCCAGAAGCCAAATTGCCATTCGCCAGGTAAAAATGTTTTACTGACCAACAACGATTACTCCCGCAAGGAATTCCCACCCAATGAATGAACTGTGCGCTTACGGCTATGATGTCGTTACTGCAACAATATGAAACTTTGCCTCCACTTAGTTCAGAGTATGTGTGGAGTACAATTTGAATCTTAGCTTGATAGGCGCCTACGAATCTCGAAGGCAGCACCGGCGGCAACAAGGCTTACCCCTGTTAACGCAGCTATCAATAAGGGAGGAGCGATCGAAGCCCCTGATTCTGGTAACACAACTGACCCACCACCAGAGCCTGATCCTTTGACGATACAAAAATCTACTCCGGTTGCATCTGGTTGTTCAGCGCTGATAAACACAACCTGCGGATTTTCGGAACTCACAGAAAAACCAGTTAGGGGGATGGCTGTAACAGTCCAGGTTCCGAGACCAACTGCTACTAAGCCATATGTCCCATCAGGTCCAGATTGTAAATGAACAGTAGAACCGCCGTCATCACTTACAAATTGGACATTTATCCCTCCGAGGGCTGGTTCACCAGTACCAACGCAGACGCCATCAGCATTTCTGTCCTCGTAGACAGTGCCACGAATCGACCCACGGACCTCAGTCTGAAACATAAGTGTGGCTGTCGAAGAGGAAGACTGATTTGAATCATACGAAGCCGAGGCAACAGTTGATAATGTAAATATCAAGATGATAACAATCAAAAAAGATAAAGTGACTTTTTTCATTTAGTACCTCCTTAGGTAAACGTTATAACAATTATCTATTTTGGGCAGGCCTGGCGACAACGATTATGCGGTTCTTGTTTGATGTGAACGGCCAACAGCTTACTAATGTAATTCTCTCGTCACCTGAAGGACCAATCCATCGAGCATTGGCCATCCGAACCGAAGGTGGCTGTCCGTTTTCAGGGAGGACTTTCTTCTCAACGACGCGATATTCGTGGATTGAATCGCTGTCATGCACGAATATCTCATCGCCCGGTTCGAGCTCAATCAAATCCTTAAAAACAGATCCATATATATTGTTGTGGCCATTTAGAACTGTATTTCCCGTATGTCCCAGGGCAGCGCTAGATTCATGCCAACCGACGGCATAACCATTGGGAACCTGCCACTGCAGGTAATCGTTACCTTCTTTGGTAACAGATTTAAGACCGACTCGCTCCACGGGCGCATCAACATCCAGAGCTGGAATCACCAGGCGAATTGGCTGCTCGGGTCCAGTCAGATCGAGATCCTTCGGTGCATCCACCAGGGATGCGAAGGATGGTAAATCCTGCTGGCTATTTTGAAGCTCTTCATCTGAGCCAGAGGCGTTGGGCACCGGAAATGATTCTGGAAGGATCGCCAGTGTGGGTAAGACTCGAATTTTCTTAGTTGCCACTGCCTCTGCTTGATAAAGATCCGGGATGTTTGCAGACTCATCGACTGGTGGGTCGTCAACCTTGGCGACTGTTGCTGGCACAATTACAAGAATCGCACCAACAGATAAAACGATGGCTAATCCTACAACCATTAAAACAATTCCAACAGGTATCCGTCGGGTTCCATCATCTGGGTTTTGCTCTGGCAATATTAAAGGCCTCCAAAAGATATAGCCTTAAGGCTAGTATAGATCAGATTTGATTTAATAAAATGCCTCTTTATAGAGATTTGGTAATATTTGACAGGATTTTCCTAGCAGCAAGAAGTCTGCTAATGTAGATATCGGCGTCAGCTCAAGATTGATCTCAACGATTGCAGCACCCCATCTGCTTGCCTCAGGGATCAGGGAAGCCGCTGGATAAACTAACCCTGAAGTCCCGATAGAAAAAAAGATATCACAGTTGCGAGCTGCCACAAAGGCTGTCTCCAATTCTTCGACTGGCAGCTCTTCGCCAAACCAGACCACATCTAGCCTTAAGAATTGACCGCAAATAGGGCAGAGCGGCGGCTCTGGTCCATTTTCGGGCCAAACATCAAACCGGTGACCATCCCGCCAGCAGCGCGACCGGTTGATATTGCCATGGAGTTCAATTATGTTCTTTGAGCCAGCCCGCTGATGGAGACCGTCAACATTCTGGGTGATGAGAGTGAAGTTGTCAAAATTACTTTCGAAATCGACCAGGGTAAAGTGGCCTGGGTTGGGGGAAGCATTTTTAATGAGCTGCCGTCGCCATTTATACCAGGACCAGACTAACTCAGGATTCTCGAGAAACGCTCCAGGTGTTGCCAGCTGGAGGGGATCATACTTTTCCCAAAGGCCAGTCTGGGCATCTCGAAAGGTTGGAACACCACTATCTGCTGAAATTCCTGAGCCTGTTAACACTGCCATTGAATTGGCAGACCTAAGCAGGCTAATCAACTCACCTGAAATATCTATTGCATTCAAAGGTTCCTTAGAAGGATATACCTCTTATCTGAGTAAGACGTAGGTGGCCAAGGTTAGATAGAAAAATAGTACTATAGCGTCGACGACGGTATTTATCATCGGAGCCCTAACAACCGCCGATCTATTTTTAGGTGCTGGGAAATGATAGGCACTAATGTGGCTACCCCAGTCGACCAGGTAAGGATAAGGACGATAGTAAAGCCTAAGACCAGTGGAACCACAGGATCAGCACCCAGTAAAAAGCTCGAACAAAGACAAAAGCAGCGAGGGCTAAGCCGAGTATCAGATCTATAGCTACTTCCCTGGAAATTGTCCGGCCGATGTCCACTAATCTCCCATCCCCAATGGCAATGGCTCTGGTAATGGCTGCTACAGTTTGAGAGGTTGAATTACCTCCTGCAGCTCATATTTCGGTGCGATGCTCTTATCCTCCACGCTCTTGGAACCCCGTACCTGGCGGTAAATTAAGCAGGAAAATCATTATTCAGAACACTTAACATAATCACCGCTCAACAGTCAAGAAAGAGTGATAAACATCACCGCCAGAAGGCTGGCAACTTGTATTCAGCGATCCTGTATCATATTATACTGTTCTACAAAAGCGTTGAAACGCCTCAACTCGGAGAAAGCACGAAGTAAAAAAAGAGATCCTTCTGTTGAAAAGTGCTGTGAAAATTTGGAGGGCGGAACATGTTTGAAGATTTAACCACCGTTTCTATTGCCGTGGGCATCATTTTTGGTGCGATTATTTTGAGTTGGGTGATTGGAATCGCAATTAAACAACTGGATAAGCGTTATTTCGCCAAAACAGCAACCGAGCTTGATAACGTTCTAATCGGTTCAATCCAATTCCCTCTGCGGATAGCGATCATTGTTTTGGGTATCCAGATCGCAATCGAGCAGATAGAAAAATTACAAGAAATCTTGTTACCTTCTATCGATGGAATCTTCTTCGTTATTTATTTATTCCTGGTGTATGTTGCTTTTTACCGGCTCATTGGCGGGTTGTCGGATTGGTATGCTGCGGAAGTTGTTGAAAAAACCGAAACTGAACTTGATGATAAATTTTTATCCTTCTTCAGAGCCCTGGCTTATTCAATCCTGACAGTTATCGTGATTGTCATCCTTTTGGGTAATTTTGGAATTGAACTCAGCGCCCTGGTGACAACGCTAGGTATCGGCACACTGGCTGTTGCCCTTGCCGCTCAAGAGACCTTAAGTGATTTCATCAGCGGATTCATGATTATGCTCGATCAGCCATTCTCAGTTGGCGATAGGGTAGAGCTGCTAGATATCGATACTTGGGGTGATGTTACTGAAATTGGATTGCGAAGCACCCGGATCCTTACTCGGGATAATAGATTAGTTTCTGTACCCAACTCCGTAATAGGAAAAGGATTGGTGGTAAACTACTCAGATCCGAATACAGTTTACCGGGTACAAACCCACGTCGGTGTAGCTTATGGATCTGATATCGATCAAGCAAGACAGGTAATGGTCCAGGCGATAATGGCAGAAGAGTGGGTAATGCATGAAAAGCCGGTTGAAGCGCTCATGTTAGAGTTTGGTGATTCAGCGATGATTTTTCGCGTTCGATGTTGGATTGAAGATTACATCGAAACAAGAAGGGTACTCGATAAGATGAATACCGCCCTTTACAAAGCTTTAAACAAAGCTGAGATCGAAATACCCATGCCCCAGCGGGTGGTTCAGCTCAGTCGAAACACTTTGGTGCCTGAGCAGGCGGATCACTCCAGGCTTTCAGGTAAAGGGCAATCTGAACTTACTAGTAAATGACCGAGGTAAAATACCGCTAATGCTGCCCTGGTAAAATATAGCGCTTTCTGCCGCAGGGCCCTTATATTTTTAAATTTATTCAGAGGATCAAATATTTTCAAGCTGGTGGAGGGACAGGGAGCTGCTCATCAGGTGTGTCCTTCCACTTCTCTCCCTCTTCGATAAGCATCACCGGAATGCCTTCCCGAATCGGGTATTTTAATCCGGAGTCGTCACAAACAAGCCAGCAGTTATGAACTAACCTCAGGCGACCGGGGTCATCGCCATACTTTTCTTTTTCCTGCACGGCTTGAGGGCAGCGAAGAATTTCCATTAATTCAGGGCTAATAGGTGGTGCTTCCTCATTCATTGTCTATCCATCTCTTTCTATGGGCTTTTGTCATTTAAATATTACGATTGTTGTTTATCATTGACAAACTCGAAGCTGTTTAGCCGGGGAGAATAAACCAGCTTCGTGTTTTCACGTTGAACATAGACAGGTTGGTAGAAATCTCCTCCCTTTAGCTCGGATGATAAGATTGCCAGGACATCTGCAACAGTAATGAGCCGGTAACCACTCTCAATTGAGCGCTCAAAGATCTGGTACGCCAAGCGCTGCACATCGGCCGGATGACCACGGGTCAATCGAAATATATAATCGCAGACGTAACCTGGTATGGTGTATTGATCCGGCATGTTAAGCAGTGCGGTGGTTTCATCTTTCGTCAGAAACTGGAGATGAATGCTTGAAGCTATCGTAAATGGATATATTGCTTCAGATGAATATAATTCTGGCCTTCCCTGCAGGCCGAAGAGCATTTCGACATTATCGTAATCTCGAATCAAAGACCACAGAAATTCTCTTTTTCTTTTCAGGTCCTGTCCTATATTCATTTCACTGGTTAATAACTCCATGTTGTCGATAACCAGTAAAAATTTCCGGATTTCTTCAGATTGCTTGAGAGGCTCCCAATATTCCTTTATAAAGACTCTTTCTGGCTGCAGCACAAACCTGGGTTTTTCGGCGCTTGGATGGAAGAGAGATTGCGCAGATAGCGATCTGTTGAATGATTTAATCAGTCTCCAGGTCGATTCACCACTGTTAACTCGATTCAAATCTCGTGCATCGATCTGAATTATAGTGAAATCGTTGAGTGATGTTAATAAGGTCAGATTATGTAAAATCGACGTTTTGCCACTCCCCGGGGACCCACTGACTACGAATGCCTGATTCCGGGCAGCACCCCCCAAGATCTGGTCTATCCAGCGAAATATCGAACCTCTTCCCAGAAGAAATTTTGGATTTTCTACCGGCCTATTGAATACAAATGGATTTGTTTCGGTCATTTGCTTGACAATCTGTTTCCATCCAACAAAGTACAGCACCCTCCATTTTAACTTGAAACTTAACTTTTTGGGTAATAAGCCTACGGGGCTCAACTTAGTGAGGTCGTTAAAGTGGTCTAATTGTAGATATTTCAGGCGACCCCATGAGGTTGGGTGTTATTATATGACGATTGGCTAAATAATTTTCCAGTGTGATTCTTAATCGTATTGGTTATCGGATTGAATTTCTCTCTATGTTCCATCAAATCCCTCCTGATAATCCTTGTGTACATCGTTTTGCGTTGGATCATTGTGAAGATGCGAAAAGCTAGATGCTGTTACGGTACCGTTTATATGACCCGCTGATCCACCTTGAATTCGTCGATCTTTGGTCTTGCCAATAGGGGACAATTTATCTTAATTATTGTGAGTCAACCTGCTGGATTAATTATAATAGGCGGGCAGAGGATAATAATCATCTGAGCGATTGCCCTCACAACAGAGCCATTCTTGATATTTTGCTGTGCGATTGTTTTTCAGGAGTCAACTTGAGCTAGAACTCACCAAGGTTGAACGAAAATTCGCAGCGCAAAATATAAGTTCGCGGATCGAACTAACAGTTCCGTTTATGAGGAGTTCTCATACGCCGCGGCGCACCACGATAGATGAAAACGACGATATGCACAGAATCATGCCAATTCTAATCCGTGAAATCTGTGTCCTATTTTCGAAGGAGAGACGATTTTGACGTGATGTAAATTGGTAGATCATTTTAAAGCCTTTTCTTATCTCATTGCGTTTGCCTATCAACCCGCATTCGATATAATCCCTTGGTTTACCTGGTCGAGAAGGTATAGTTACCTGCGACCAATATGGTGGGCCAAAATCTTACACATGTTTTGACTAATCGGGGTGTGCTTGTATCAATCGACATTGGATTGGTATCGAGTTCCAGATTAGGGTGAAGAACATGGAAGCATAAAACAAAAGAAGGAGTATTCCCCCATGTCAGTTGTATCAATGAAAGCGCTACTCGAAACAGGCGTCCATTTCGGTCATAGAACCCGCCGTTGGAATCCGAAGATGAAACCTTATATTTTCACCGAACGTAACGGTATTCATATCTTAGATTTGCAGCAAACCTTAATTAATATCGATAAAGCTCACGATCTAGTAAGGGAAACGGTTACACAAGGCGGCGAGGTGCTTTTTGTTGGAACAAAAAGACAAGCCCAAGACACTATAGCTCGAGAAGCCAGCAGAAGTCGACAACCTTATGTTAATGAAAGATGGCTTGGCGGCACTCTAACGAACTGGCAGACTATTCGCCAGCGAATTGATTATCTTAATAACCTTGAACGAAGGCGTGACGATGGTGAATTTGAGCTTTTGAAGAAAAAGGAAAGGTTACAGTTCACCCGGGAAATCGAAAAACTCGGTTCAAGATTAGGCGGTATTCGGAATATGAAGGGGCTGCCTTCATTACTTTATATCGTCGATGTCAATCATGAAGAGACAGCAGTTCGCGAAGCTAATAAATTGGGTATACCCATTATTGCCATGGTCGATACGAACTGTGATCCCGATGCTATCGACCATGTCATACCGTCCAACGACGATGCGATTAGGGCTATCAAAATCATCACTGGCAAAATGGCTGATGCCGCCATCGAAGGAATGGCTTTGAGAGAAGAAATGATTGAGGAAGCAATTGTAGATTTCGACGCTTATACTTATCAGGTTGAAGATCTCGACGATGCCGAAGACGAAAGGCTGTTAGGCGAAGCGACCCTGGCAAAATTAAGGGAAGGCGGGTTTGGAACAGCTGAAGAAGCTCCTGTTGAACAGGATCCTAAAGAAGAAGAGTCTGGGCCTCAAGAAGAAAAGGAAGAAGTGTCTGAAAAGGTAGGGGTCGACGAAGAGAACGAATAACATCTGAATTGTAATCTTCTCGATTGCTGTACATATCTGACCTTATTTTTTTCAAGATGACTGGAGTTGTTAGGTTGCCATGAGTGTGTCAATAGAATTGATAAAGAGACTGCGTGAAGAAACAGGCGCTGGTGTATTAGAGACAAAGAAAACTTTAGAAGAAGCTGGTGGTGATTATGACAGGGCGGCCGAAATCCTTCGAGAAAAGGGATTAGCTAAAGTTGCCAAAAAAGCCGATAGAGAAGCAAAAGAAGGTTTGGTGGAATTGTATTCCCATCCAGGAAACCGTATTGGCGTCATTTTGGAGATTAATTGTGAGACCGATTTTGTTGCTCGTAATGAGAGATTTAAAACATTGGCTCACGATATAGCCCTGCATATTGCCGCTATGGAGCCGATCTACATCGATCGTAAGTCGGTACCTCAAGCAATTTGCGATGAGAAGATTGCAGAATTTCGAGCTGAGGCCATTGCTGAAGGTAAACCCGAGAACATTGTCACTAAGATAGTTGATGGCAAACTTAATAAATTCTACTCAGAAGTTTGTCTATTGGAGCAAGACTTCGTGAAGGACGAAGAAGTGAAGGTTCTTGAACTAATCAATGGAGCAATTGGCGTATTGGGCGAGAACATAATTGTCCGCCGGTTTAACCGATATTCGCTCGGAGAAGAACTGCCAGAAACCAATTAATCTGTGGCACGATGGATGCTGGATGACGGAGAGTAATGGCAAAGATTAAATATAAGCGAGTTTTGCTGAAGATGGGGGGTGAAGCGCTCGCGGGGCCGAACGGATTTGGAATCGATCCTGAACGGGCTAGTGTTGTTGCTCAAACGATAAAGGATGTCCATGATCTTGGTGTCCAAACTGCTATCGTTATCGGGGCCGGGAACTTGTGGCGAGGAACGGAAGGTGTTGAACAAGGAATGGAGCGGGCTACTGCTGATCATATGGGCATGATTGGTACGGTCATGAATTCTTTGGCTCTTCAAGATGCTCTCGAGAGAACTGGCATTGTTACTCGTGTTCAGACTTCCATTGAAATGCGTACTATCGCCGAGCCCTATATCAGGTTGAGAGCAACACGACACCTCGAGAAAGGAAGAGTCGTAATTATTGGCGGTGGTACTGGAAATCCTTTTTTTACAACCGATACCGCTGGCGCGTTAAGGGCGATGGAAATCGGAGCTGAAGTGCTTATTAAAGCTACAAAGGTCGATGCGGTATATGACGACGATCCAAAAATTAATCCAGAAGCTAAAAGATTTGATAGGTTATCCTATATCGATGTACTTAATATGCGAGTAAGGGTCATGGACAGCACCGCTATATCGCTATGTATGGAGAATGAATTGCCTATTGTTGTTCTGAATTTATGGCAGGCAAACAGTGTCCGCGATTTCATAACCGGCGGAACTATTGGGACTATAATAAGCGGTGATTAATCTTCGCTGAAGCGCCTGTGATACGATTGGAGGCAGCCATGGTTCGCGAGTTAATGCAGGAAGCAGAATTGAGAATGAGAGGTGCAATCGGATCATTGGAATCGGATTTGCAGTCTTATAGGACTGGACGCGCCTCACCCCATCTTTTGGATAGAATTGAGGTTGAAATGTATGGCGTCCTAGTGCCCCTAAATCAACTGGCCTCCATTTCTGTTCCAGAGCCTCAACAACTAGCTATTCGTCCATATGACCAAAATTCCATATCCTCTATCGAAAAAGCGATATTGAAGTCCGATCTTGGTTTGACGCCAAACAACGACGGTAAAATCATCCGCTTGAATATACCGCGACTGACCGAGGAAAGACGGCGAGATCTCTCCCGATTGGTTGGAAAAAGAGTAGAAGAAGCAAAAGTCGCAGTTCGAAACGTTCGCCGGGATACATTAAATGATTTGCGCGAATATAAAGATGAGAAGATCATATCTGAGAATCAGTTTTTTATCTCTCAAGACGATCTTCAGGATTTGACCGATAAGTATATCGAGCAAGTAGATGAGTTAGGTCTGCGTAAAGAAGCTGAAATTATGGAAGTGTAGATGGGGATGCCAGATAGTAAAGAATCTTTTGATCAGACAGTCATAAGAGTACCGGTGCATGTTGCCATCATCATGGACGGCAACGGTCGCTGGGCGAAAAAAAGAGGCTTACCCCGACAAGCTGGACATCGAGCAGGCGTGGAAAATTTAAGGCGAATTATTGACGCTTGTGTTGAATTCGGCATCAAAATTCTTACCATTTACGCTTTCTCAACAGAAAATTGGGGGAGACCAGAAAGCGAAGTGCGGGGACTTATGCGAATTTTTTCTCGAGTCCTCGATCAGGAGCTTAATGAATTACATGCTCAAGGAATCTGTCTGCATCACCTCGGCGATCTTAGCGGCATCGACCCATCTTTACAGGAAAAAGTAATTCACGCTATCGATCTGACCAGGGATAATAAGCGACTTATTCTAAATGTTGCCTTCAATTATGGCGGCCGGGCTGAAATATTACATGCAGTTCAAGAGATGCTGGCTGATGGGGTGCTTCCGGAGGATCTTAACGAAAAGCTTTTCAGTTCATACCTATTTACGGCCGGTTTACCCGATCCTGATCTCGTTATAAGGACTAGCGGGGAACTGCGTGTAAGCAACTTTCTAATCTGGCAGGCGGCTTATGCTGAATATTATGCAACCCCTGATTATTGGCCTGACTTCGGCCGAGATGAGCTATACGAGGCTTTAGTTGAATTTAACCAACGGAAGCGCCGGTTTGGATTAGTTTCAGAGAATTAGGAAAATAGAATTCATTCATGTTTTGGCGACGCGCCCTTGTTTTCTTCACGTTGGGCCCATTAACCCTTCTACTCGTCTATCTAGGTGGTTGGTTCTATTTCATTCCGTTTGCAGGACTATTGATAGTTGCTTCAATCGAGTTTTCTCATCTGGGAGGAAAGCTGGGCTGGCGAATCCCTTTACTGGTACTAATACCATCTGTAATTGCTCAATGGTTCCTCCCGTTGGAGGTTCAAGAGATGCTGTTTGGTGGCAGCGGATTGCAGGTAGACCTTGCGTCGACAGCCATGGTATTAAGCCTGCTGGTCATTATGGGTTACGCGCTTTGGTTATTTGAACGAAAAGATGGTGAAGATGCAGCGGGTTCTTGGATGGCAGGAGTTGGCGGATTCATCGTTCTTGGATGGCTTGGCAGTTATTTTTTCCAGCTTCGAGCATTTGGCGAAACAGGGATGGAATGGACTATTGCCGTTATGGTGGGTATTTGGATTGCCGATTCTGGTGCATACGTTATTGGAAAGACATTGGGCAGACATAAACTGGCGCCTAAATTAAGTCCTAATAAAACATTAGAAGGCTATTTTGGCGGCGTGCTTTTTGGAACAGTTGCTACCCTTTTATTGGCAATGTTATTTGATCTAAACCTGTGGACAGCGCTATTGATAGGTCTAACGATATCCATTCTATCACCCCTCGGCGACCTGGGCGTTTCAATGTTAAAGCGAACTGTTGGCGTAAAGGATTCTGGAAATTTCCTGCCTGGCCATGGCGGTGCACTAGATCGAACGGATAGTTTGCTTTGGGGCGTCGTTTTGGCCTATTATTTGCTGCAGCTAACCAGTTGAGTTAAGGCCCCAATAAAGAAATTCGCGCCTATTTCATGAAATCAAAGTTGTTTTTACCGATGATGGCTGTTGCAAACTGCACTTCTGCTGATCGATATTTAATTTAGAACAATTCTAGATTTAGAGGTTGGATGTGGAACGAATTATAACAATTGAGAGATTCATTCTGGATAACCAGCCTGAGTATGCAGTTGGTGACTTCACTAATCTCCTTTATGACATTGCCCTCGCAGCAAAAGCTATCGCTGCGAAAACTGTTCGAGCTGGCCTGATAGATATTCTTGGACGGGCAGGGACAACTAACATTCAAGGGGAAGATCAACAGAAAATAGATATCTATGCAGATCTGATTATAAGACGACTGAGCGATCATACCGGCCGATTATGTGTCATGGCTTCCGAGGAACACGAAGAGATTATTGAAATTCCCCCAAAGTATCCCAAGGGGCGGTATGTGTTAGTCTTCGATCCCCTGGATGGTTCATCCAACATTGATTTCAATGTCAGCACGGGGACGATTTTTGGAATCTTTCGCTGTAAGGATTGGGAGCTTCGCGGCCGTCTTGAAGATTGTTTACAGCCCGGTCGCGATCTGGTTGCTGCGGGATACATTTTGTACAGCACAAGTACCATGCTGGTTTACAGCACCGGTTCCGGAGTCCATGGATTCACCCTTGATCCGGATCTGGGCGAATTCCTGTTGTCTCATGAAAGAATGATAATGCCTGATCCACCCATATATTTCAGCGCTAATCAGAGTTATTTCCGGTGGTGGTCAAAAGGAGTGCAAGAATATCTTCGCTGGCTGCGAGGGCGGGAAGACTCGGACTACATTCTAAGTGAGCGATATATTGGCTCTCTCGTGGCTGATTTCCATCGTAACCTTATTAGCGGCGGCGTTTTTATCTACCCTGCGAAGATCGGTGAACCACAAGGCAAGCTGCGCTTATTGTATGAAGCAACACCGCTTGCATTTTTAGCCGCTCAAGCAGGTGGTTATGCCTCAGATGGAAACGGGCCAATTCTTGATAGACAACCCACTAGCTTGCATCAACGAACGCCGCTCTTTATCGGAAATAAGGATTTAGTGGAAAAGGCAGAAGAATTTATCAGTAAATTTGACCAAAATAACAACATTTAATGTTACGGATCAGTTCGATAGTAGCAATTCAATTAAATAGTGACATTTTCACTGAACAATTAGATAGTGACACTTTTACTGAACAATAACACACATACAGGCTTCTAATTGACGATCAATAGAGGTCGTGTTATACTGCTTTTGCCCAGGGAATTAACAAAAATCAATCCTCAGCCATTGCTATCTGTACCTGCCGTTTGGCCTAACACTTTCTCAGAAACCATATCGACAGAATTCGTTTGTTGAGGGTCTGGTTTGGGAAATAATGGGGGTCCCAAATGGATGGTAACTGATTTAGTTGAGAACAAAAAAACCCATAAATAGTAAATACCGAAAAAAATTATAGAAAAAACAAGAATTATATAGGCAAAGGTGAATTCTTCTCTATTAGAAGTCCGTATCACCTTTTAGATGCAGTACATGTATTTTATTCTTGTCGGAGAATGTAAATGGATATAGCTGAATTAGAATTAAAAAAGTTAAGTGAACTTAAAGATATTGCCCGAGAGATGGGTATCTCCGGATATACCACTCTTAAGAAACAGGGCCTAATCCTTGAGATAATGCGGGCTAAAGTCAAAGCTCAGGGACACGAGTTTCGAGGGGGCGTGCTTGAAATCGTCGAGGATGACAAGCAAACAATGGGATTCCTTCGAACAAAAAATTACCTACCTGGTCCTGAAGATATATATGTCTCTAACTCTCAGATCCGCCGGCTTGGAATGCGAACTGGTGACATGGTCATGGGGCAGGTGCGAGTGCCGAAGGATAATGAAAAATATTTTAGCCTTCTACGCGTCGAAGCCATCAATGGCCAAGATCCTGAACTTGCCAAGAGGCGTCCGAAGTTCGGTTCGCTGACGCCAATATTCCCTCTCGAGAAATTGAAGCTCGAACGGGAACCACATGTTCTTACTACTCGAATGCTGGATTTGGTAGCGCCCATCGGCCGAGGACAGCGAGGTCTCATCGTATCACCACCAAAAGCGGGAAAAACAACCGTCCTACAGGACATCGCGAACGGTATTAGTGGCAATTATAATGATATTCACTTAATGGTTGCGCTAATTGGCGAGCGGCCGGAAGAGGTTACCGATATGGAGCGGTCGGTCGAAGGTGAGGTAATTAGCTCGACCTTTGATGAGCCAGTACGCCAGCACTGCCGAGTGGCGGAAATGGTCCTCAATAGGGCCAGGAGACTCGTTGAATCGGGCTACGATGTCGTAGTACTCTTGGATTCAATTACTCGGCTGGCAAGGGCATACAATCTAACTGTGGCACCAAGCGGCAGAACATTATCTGGTGGGCTCGATCCTTCTGCTTTATACCCACCTAAACATTTTTTTGGTGCGGCCCGGAATATCGAGGAAGGCGGCAGCCTTACCATTATAGCGACATGTCTTGTTGACACAGGCAGTCGAATGGACGACGTCATTTACGAAGAATTCAAAGGAACTGGCAACATGGAATTGTTGCTTAGTCGAAGGCTTCAGGAGAGACGTATCTTCCCAGCATACGATATCGAAAGATCTAGTACTCGACGTGAAGAGCTTCTTTTATCTGGCGATGAACTGAAGCATGTTTATATGATGAGGAGAATGCTGGCTCATCTGATGGACACTCCTGGATATGACATTAGCTCTGCGACGGCCGCTGTTCTTCAGCGAATGCGTGAGACCAACACAAATTACGAGTTCCTGGAGACCCTGACAAAGGATATGATGTAGCCGTTCAGGCAGAAGGTCATCGTATAAGATAACCTCTAGTTCTATGAGCACCTCGGCTGGATCTCCTAGATTATTTGTCAATTGATTCCAGCAAGTAATCTCAGGAACCTCCCCTAATCAAATATCCCCTCTATAGAAAGCTAATTATTCGATGAACTTTCTTTATTCATCAACCAGCTTGTGGTAGCATCCTCGCGCCTGAGGAGATGTGGATGGAGGATAATGAACGCCCACTAAATAAGGTTGGGGGACACTTAGCTTTAGTAGCTGTTGCCGCGTTATTATTTATCGGCGCACGTTCAATGTGGGTTAGCGATTTATTGGATTATCATCTAGAAGCAGATAGAGATATTACCGAGAATGCAACCAGTGCCGGGCAATCTCCATCAAATTTGGAACTGTTATCAGGCCAGGTTAAGCGATCGTTTAGTTTGTCTGATTTCCCCACCTCAGTAAATAGCAGCATATCACCCAATCTGTATCCTGCGACTTTTCAGGGGGAGAAACCGCATCACGAACTAATCACATATACAGTTCAACCCCAAGATACACCGATAGGGATCGCTGAAAAATTCGGGATAAAAAGCGAGACGATTCTTGGGGGCAATGCTTATTTAAGTGAAGAGGCCAGTTCAATGCAGGTCGGGGCCAATCTCCTAATTCTACCAATCGATGGTGTTCTCCATGATGTCGTCGAAGGAGAAACTCTCGAGAGCCTCTCAGAACTGTATGGTATATCTGCTGAAGAAATCATAGCCTATGTACCAAACAATTTAGAATTTCCCTACCGGCTTTATCCGGGCACTCAGATAATGGTGCCTGGCGCTGTTAGAGAGGTGTTTGTGTGGTCTGCCCCGTCATTGCCATCAAGACCGTCAACTTCGGATTCTACAGGTTCGGGCATAGCCCCGTTAGTCCAGGGAACAGGCACATTCATTTGGCCGGTCGCTTCTCGCCGAATAACCCAACAATTTTGGTACGGCCATACGGCTATTGATGTAGCAATGCCCGAGGGAAGCAGCGTCATCGCGGCCGATACCGGCACGGTAACTTGGGCTGGATGGAATGTCTATGGCTATGGCAACTTAGTGGTCATCAACCATGGCAATGGTTATGAAACCTACTATGGTCATTTGAGTAATATTGGGGTGGTTCCCGGCCAGATTGTGAATCAGGGCCAATACATAGCTGCTTCGGGCAATACTGGCCGATCTTCAGGTCCACACCTCCATATCGAAATTCGCTACTTCAATAGCATGCTGCAACCCTTGGCCATCCTACGATAACTCGATCAATACGACAATCAATGATTCTACTGCTGTTTACCAGCAGTTTCATCTTTGGCATTCCCCATACCAGACAGCAGCCGATCTCGCAGCTGGCCACAGCCGGCTTTAATATCAATTCCGCGCCTTACCCGAACAGTGCTGCTGATGCCGTGTTTCAATAAAACCTCTTGAAAAGCTGTCACACGTTTTCTAGATGATGGCTGACCGCCGTACCCGGCCGTTGGATTAAGCGGTATGAGATTTACATGGCACAGCATACCCTGAAGGAGCTTTCCCAGGGCAGCCGCCTGTTCTAGGGTATCATTCTCTCCGGAAATTAAAGCCCATTCAAAGGTGATCCGGCGTCTAGTTATATTGATGTAGTAATAGCAGGCATCCATCAATTCTGAAAGAGGCCAGCGACGATTAATGGGAATTAATCGATCGCGTTCCTGGTCTGTTGCAGCGTGCAAAGAAACAGCTAGAGAAGATTGCCGTCTCTCATCCGCGTATTTGCGGATTGCGGACACTAAGCCTACAGTGGAGATGGTGATCTTTCTCGCTCCTAAGTTGAAACCTTTAGAATCTGTTAAGTTATCAACGGCCTGGAGGGTATTATCGTAATTGTGAAGCGGCTCTCCCATGCCCATCATCACAATATTGGTTACTTTCTCTCCCTCGCTTGCCAGCAATCGGGCAAAATAGAGAGCTTGATTAGTTATCTCGCCCACTGATAGGTTGCGAAAAAATCCCATTTGGCCTGTAGCACAGAACACGCAACCCATGGCGCAGCCAGCTTGAGTGCTAATACACAAAGTCCGTCGCTTTTCGTAACGCATGAGAACCGTTTCGATAAAGTTGTTATCCGGAAGTTGGAATAGGACCTTTATAGTCTGTCCATCCTTAGACTCCTGGCGACTGACCACTTTCCCCGATTGTAATACCGTTTCCTCATCTAAGATATCGCGTAGAGCCAGCGGAAGGTTGGTCATTTTGCTGTAACTTGCTGCATAGTGGCGGTATAACCACTCCCAAATCTGATCTGCCCTATAGGAAGGCAAGTCAATATCCTGAACGAAGTCAGATAGCTCATTAAAAGAAAGGTCATATAAATTCAATGATCTAGGTGAGTTAGGTATCATTTTTACACAGGCTGTATCACTTATTGCTATCACTGAGCAGTAAGAAAAGCCGCCAATTCATTGATATCATTCATAATACAGTCAGGATGAATCGAGGAGGATTGCACATCTTTCTCGCGGGTTATTCCTGAAAGCAGCAATATGGTCTTCAATCCAGCAGCGTGTCCTCCAGCAATATCGGTTGCGAGACGGTCACCTACTATGGCTGTTGTCTGTGGATTATTTCCAAGGAGGTGCAGAGCTTCTTGAAAAAGGGGGAGGTTTGGTTTACCAATAACCAGGGGTGTTTGGCCAGTGGCTGCTTCAAGATAAGCCAAAAGCGATCCAGCTCCGGGTAATGGTCCGTGCTCAGTCGGTATGCTTACATCTGGATTGGTGCCAATGAATTGGGCGCCATTATTAATCAGGTACGCTGCGCTTGCCAGCTGCGGGTAACAGACATAACGAGTAAAACCGACGACAACAAATTCAGCTCTGGCATCGCTGCCGACGAAGGATTCTCCATTAAGGATGTGAAATCCCTGGTCAGTCATGGCCTGAAACAAACCTTTCTCTCCGATAATATAGGCGGTTTCACCCTTAGGGAAGTTGTGGCGCAAATAGCGTGCTGTGGCCTCGGCCGAATTCAAGATTAATTCCTTAGAAATTTCGACGCCAAAACCTGCTAACCGGTTTGCATACATCTCAGCTGTCTTTGTGGCATTGTTCGTTGCTAAAACATAATCGACTCCCAGCTGGTTCAACGTATCGAAAAAGTCAACCAGGCCGGGCATAGGTGTTTCGCCCCGCCACAGAACGCCATCCATGTCCAATATTAGATCTGTTATCTTCAAATCGATGCAAGTCATAAGGGATGGATTATACAGTATGGTCAAAGCTAGAGTAAGAGCATAATGTTTTGAGCTGGCTAAGGCTGTCATGGCTCTGGAGTGCCTATCTGCTCAATGCTATAATTTCGGAACACAGCACGCACTGGCGTGCTTTGAAAACTTATGTTGTAGAATTCTTTGTTGGAGCGTATGTCGATCAAATTGCGTTATGGACTAATAGGTCTGATATTACTGGCCTTCAGCCTACGTCTCCACAGTTTCTTTACCGGATCATTTCAAGCTGACGAAGCTCTATTCGCAAGCTGGGCTCGACTAATTGCTGTCTTTCGCGATCCCCTTTTACAAAGCCAATTAGTGGATAAACCTCCACTGTTGTTTTATCTCCAAGCTCTCTTTTATCCACTATTAGGACCAGTGGACCAAGCCGCAAGACTCCCGAATTTGATCTCTTCGATACTATTTATCCCGTTATCTTATCTACTTACCTGGCGCCTTTACCATGACGAGATCGCCGGTCTCATAGTCACGCTCTTAGTAACGCTGTCACCCCTAGTAATTCGATACAGCGCAACAGCCTATATCGACCCCTTAATGATTACATTGGCAACCATATCTCTGGTTATCACAGCAGGTTATTTTCCTAATAAAACCAGTAAACTCGATGGAATTGACTCTTCAAGTAATATCAAGCAGGGGCCGGATGGGGCAAAATCTGGGCGCCCGGATTTTGCTCCCTATGGTGTAGGTTTAGTGTTTGGATTGGCGCTGGCAGCTAAATATCAAGTCTTACTATATTTGCCCCTATTAGTTGGCTTAGCTCTAATAAATGGCTGGAAATGGCGCCACTGGCGGCGTGGAATATCATCCTTCGCCGTTGTGTTAGCAATTCTTATATGGTGGGATTTTCTTCAGGATGGGAAATTGAGTCTAATCAGCAATCAGTGGCGATCGATCGGTGGCTTGCGAATAATCTGGTCCCAGGAATTAACACCCCGATTGGCAAGTTGGACGTTGGATTGGACATCAATTTTTGGAATCCCAGCCCTCTTAGTCGTATTGTTTCTCGGTTCACCCATCTTATTGTATGGATTTTTTCGAGAAAAAAACCGGACAACAGCCATCGATACACTTCTTCTCTTGTTTTCGGTGGGCTATTTTTTCCTTCATTGGCTTGTAGCTATCCCATTATGGTCACGCTATATCCTCCTTGCTGCCCCAATTGTAATAATCCTATTTGCACGCCTGCTGTTGCAGCTGTGGCTGAATACCTCAAGGGTAATTCAAAGGAGTCGTTTAAAGAAGACAGCCCAATATCAACTGTCCTGGCTGTGGTTGATCGTCTTCTTATTGATTGGTCTATCACCTGCACTGCGTGCCCGAGAAGGAGAAGTTCCTTTGAGCGATCTCCATCAATCAGACAATAGCATAGAGGAAATAGCGGCTTATCTGTCTGATTCGGCGAGTGCGGCTGTTCTGTATGATCATTGGTTTAGCTGGTATTGGCGATATTTTCTGTTTGACAGTGAAATATATGTTAGCTGGTTTCCAGATTATGAATCCTTATCTCGCGATCTATTAGTTTTCGGCCGAGATGGAACAGAAAGATACATAGCCCTGCCAAATGATGAGCAGGCTAAACCAATAATTCGGGCGGTTATTGCCGCTGGTTTCTATTTAGACGAAGTCGTCTACCAAAGTGTTAGAGAAAATAGTGCTATTACTTTGTACAAGATTGGGGCTGGCAAAGTTGACTAGGCATGTTTAAGGTTGGTTCAAAGAACGTACAACCGTGATTAAGAGTCGATACAGATCTATTTTGGCTTTGCTTGCCTTACTGGTTATTATCCTCATCTTTTTTTCTAAGATCCTTTTTTCAAACCTGGTAATTGCCCGTGGGGATATATTCCTATTTTTCTTTCCTTATTGGGAAGCTGCTTCAAGGGCAGTGAAGGCGGGGGCGCTTCCGAATTGGAATGACAGCCTCTTCATGGGTGCGCCGCTGTTAGCCAACAGCCAGGTTGGTTTTTTTTATCCTTTAAATTGGCTTGTGTGGTTGTTTTTTGATACCCCGAAAGCCCTGACTATTAGCATCGTTCTGCACATAATCGTAGCAGGGGTCGGCGCTTATCTACTCGGTAGAAAGTGCTTAAAGCTTGGCCAGATAGGCAGTCTAATAGTAGCTGTGCTATTTTCCTTGGGAGGCTATTTCACCTCCCAAGTCGAGCATATCAACCAACTTCAGGGGATGGCCTGGCTGCCCTGGTTTTGTCTTGTCCAATGTGGTTGGATAAGGAAAGAATTTAGCTGGCGAAAGGCAGCGTCCCCGGCATTGGCCTTTGCAATATTGTTAACTTTTCAGATCCTCGCTGGCCACACCCAAACCACATTTATAACATTGGCGGCACTCTTACTCTGGTCCATTACTGAAAGTATTCTTAACGAGAAAGGAGTCGGTGACAATAGGATCTCCCGGAAATTAAGAATAACCTCCTTCTTTCGGCGGCTGCTTTTTGCCATGCTGCCTTTAATCATTGGCGGCCTCATCGCTCTACTCATATCTTCAGTTCAGCTGCTCCCCACATTTGAGCTAATCAGCCAATCAACTCGCCAGGGTGGGCTTCCAGCAAGTGAAGTACTCTCATTTTCACTTCATCCATTGATATTGACGAGAGCGTTGCTGCCGGTTTTTGAGATACCCATCTTTAGCGAGTACGTTGCTGGCTTACCAATTATTGCCCTGGTTTTGGCCTTCCTGGCAGCTTGGTATGGTCGAGGTCAACGGGGGCCAATGATAGCCCTTATCCTTATGGTTTCTGGATTGTTATTGGCATTAGGTGCGTTTAATCCAATTTACCATGTCTTTGCCCGCCTGCCTGTATTTAATCTATTTCGGGCGCCTGCAAGATGGCTGATTTTATACACACTTGGGGCATCTATGCTGGCCGGAATCGGCTGGCAATATCTCGCTGACTCAATAAGAGGTGAAAAAGAGTCATTTAAGATTAGCAGTTTGAGAAGGCCCTTAACTATAGCGCTGGCACTTATTTTGATCTTGATGGTCTGGGGAGTAATCTCGGTTCTATTGTCCAGATATTTACCAGTTTCAAAAGAAGCGCCGATTCAAATGCCATCAATGCGTTCCTGGATTGCCTGGTTGGTGGAGCTGGCGATTGTTGGTGGATTGCTCATTATCTTTTCCCGGCGCAGATCAACCTATCTTCTTTTCCTAATACCCATCATACTGGTTGTCATTCTCTACTTGGGGAGCCGACAGCTTCCATATAACAGCCCTACAACTCCAGAAGCGTACAGTGATTTAAGGCCGCCAATCGCACGGCTGCTGGCATCCGAAGAGTGTGCTGCCCCTGATTCATGCCAGGCGCCAGGCGGGCGACTATTGAGCATGTCGGAGATTTTTTTTGATCTTGGCGACCAGGAGGAAATAAACAGCATTTATGAGGACCAATTATCTGAGCAGGCTCAATACGATTACACCGTGGCGATTAAACAGAAGGAGGTATTGGGTCCAAATCTACCCCTGGCCTTCGGTCTACAATCTGTCGATGGTTTTGATGGCGGGCTGTTACCTCTAAAGAATTTCAGCGAAATAACGAAATTACTGCTCCAAGCGGGAGCGGAAAGCAGCGATGGCCGGCTGCGTGAATTCATGACTGAAGTGCCAAAAGATCGGTGGCTAGATCTCTTCAATGTTCGCTACTTAATAACAGATAAGGTTGGCGATCAATGGCGGGAGGATGTCTTTTTTGATTTACAAAATCCCGCTCTCTTACTGCCTGGTGGTTCTCCAGTTCCTGTCGGGTATCTGCCATCATTTGAGGCAACAGAGGCCTGGATGATCTCCTCTGGTGATCCGGGATTTCTCCAGGTCGTTACCCGAGATGGAGAGAGTTGGACTATTGAACCCGAGGCAGAAGCAGGTGATCTGATAAGATTTCGCTGGCCCAGGCCAGCAGTCGCCAATGTCATTAATCTTCTGCCTTGTAATGTTGAAATTAGAACCGCAGATAGATGCCAGGAAGCATGGGAAGCCAAGGCGCTTAGTCTGGTTGACGGTCGTGATGAATCTTTTTACCCCTTGGCGTTAGGTCTGTATAGGATTATCCACTCAGGAGATGTAAAGATCTACGAAAATCTGGATGTGTTACCTCGTTCTTTCCTGGTAAATGAGTGGGCTTACGCTCCAGATATCGAGGGAAGCCTGGATCGAATGGGTGAGGACGGATTCGATCCCAGGACACAGGCTGTTTTGATTGGTGATGGCGAAAATAGTGATAATCAAAACGGTGAAGGCCGAGTATCGTTTAACTATTACAAGCCAGGAGATGTTTCCTTAAATGTGACGAGCAACAAGCCATCACTTTTGATTCTTACCGACAGCATTTACCCTGGATGGAAGGCAACAATCGACGGCGCTAAGGTCGAGATCTACCAAACAGATATAAATTTTCGAGGTGTCATGGTTCCGGAAGGAGAACATATCGTAAAGTTCTCCTATGAACCCAGGTCACAAAAGCTCGGAATAATTTTCTCGATCATCGGTCTTTTAGGCTTTATTGTCCTTGGTGTTTTTACCCGGTTAGGTAGCCGTGAAAATTAGCAGGGTCTAAAATAGGCTGATGAACCAGGTTACACGCCGAAAACATGGGTGATGGTTGTCGAGGCTGCGCCGCCGATACTTTGCAAAAGCGCGATTTTTGGGCCATCAAGCTGGGCTGCCTCCGCCCGGCCGGTCAGCTGAAGAAAAATCTCGCAGGTCTGATAAAGGGCAGTAGCTCCTATCGGATGTCCCCGGGCCTTTAATCCGCCCATTGTTGAAATTGGTATACGGCCGTCCCGTTTAATTTCACCTTCAGTCGCCAACTGCCATCCTTTCCCCAGCTCAGCAAATCCACTAGCCTCTAAACATAAACAGGCCATTATGCTGAAGGCATCGTGAAGCTCAAAGAGATCGATGTCGTTAGAGGCAAGTTTCGCTTCAGCCAGCGCCTTCTGGCAGGACAGCCTTGTTCCTTCAAGGTTTAGCGGGTTGGGCCTGTCGGCTAAACGGAATCGATCCGTGGCGACACCGGAACCTAGTAAATGAACTGGAGTGCTACAATAGTGACCAGCCTGGTCGCTTGGAGCGAGAATAACCGCGGCTGCGCCATCACAGATAGGTGAACAATCCAGCAATCGAACTGGTGCGAAAATTAACCTTGAAGATAGTACATCTTCGGCGTCGAATTGGCGGTTCTGGAACAGGGCAAATGGATTATTTGCTCCATTATGGTGGGCATTGACGGAGAATAAGGCCAGGGCGTCATCTGGAGGCCTGTACCGTTCTAAATAAGCCTCCATCAATCTCGCATTATGACTGATCATAGTAGCGCCATCTGGAACCTCGACAACAGCGTCGAGAGCTTTGGCCAGGGCTGGTGTTGACAAGCCACCTTCCATTTTTTCAACCCCGGCGACCACGGCAAGGTCGACAGCGCCGCTGGCAACTGCCATCGAACCCACTCGCAGAGCGGCCGCTCCTACCGCAGTGGCAGCTCTAATTTGGATCGCTTCAACGCCAAATAGACCGGCTTCGTCAGCGATTAGGGCTGCCAGGTGCTTCTGCCTTTGCAGCTCATCACTTAACATATTACTTACATAAAGCGCGTCGATTTCATTCACTCCTGCAGCATCCATGGCCTGTCGAACTACCAGGGCCCCCATTTTAGATATTGAGAGGTCATACGATTTTTTCACCGGGAGTTGTCCTATACCAACAATACTTACTGATCGCAATTCGCTCCTCCGCGTATTGACAATAATTTGTGAATAAAAGATAATGTTTTGCCTACTTTCCCATTATATCTTAAGGGTCCCACAGCCAGAACTTCTATATCGATCCAAGGAAATTATATATGAAGCCAGCGCCCTTTGAGTATGTTGTCCCCGATTCTCTAACTGAAGTTCTAGAGTTGGTCGCTAAACATGGCGAGGACGCTAAGCTATTGGCAGGTGGACAAAGCATTGTTCCGGCAATGAACTTCAGACTCACTCAACCAAGCCTCATAGTCGACCTTAATCGATTAGATGAATTAAATTTTATCAACGAGGGTAGTAATGGGGTTCTGAAGATCGGGGCGATGACCAGGCAGCGCCAACTAGAGAGAGACCCGGTAATAAAGGCAAAGGCGCCATTACTTCATGAAACAATGCCATATATTGCCCATGAACAGATCCGAAATCGAGGGACTCTTGGAGGAAGCATCGCCCACGCCGATCCAGCCTCTGAGATTCCGGTGATTATTACTGCCTTAGGCGGCCGTATTCTCTTTCAATCCCTAAAGGGTCAAAGATGGGTGGCTGCCGATGAATGTTTTGTAGGTATTTTTACGACGGACATAGCTCCTGATGAGGTATTAATCGAGGTGGAAATTCCTCCACTTCCTGATCGCACTGGATGGGCCTTTACGGAATTTGCTCGTCGTCGAGGTGACTATGCGCTTATAGGTTTGGCTGTTGTAATGACGTTAGATGAAGAGGGTGTCTGCCTGGCTACTAAAGTTGTCTACTTAAATGCTGGAGACCTGCCTGTAAATGCTGAAGCAGCATCGTCGTTATTGGTTGGGGAAAGGCCCACCGACAAATTATTTGAAGCTGTCGCGGAAGAGGCCCAAATGGAAATAAATCCCACTGGCGACATCCATGCGACTGAACCATACCTTCGACATCTGGCCAAAGTCTTGACAATACGCGCCTTAAATCGTGCTTATGAACGGATCGCAGTGTGAGAAAAACCACCAAAAGATTTTTCTTGGACCTAATAACTGGAAATTTGGATGAACGAGCTTTTTGAAGTAAATCTGATAGTTAATAGGAAATCATATTCACGCCGAGTGGAACCTCGACTGCTCTTAAGTGACTTTCTGCGGCATGACCTGGATCTTACAGGGACCCATGTCGGTTGTGAGCATGGTGTTTGCGGCGCTTGCACCATCCTGTTTGACGGTCTGCCTATTCGTTCTTGCCTTATGTTCGCGGTTCAGGCGGACGGGCACGAATTGACAACAGTAGAAGGATTGTCCTCATTCGGAAGCGAAAGAAATGGGGAACTTCATCCCATCCAACAAGCCTTTTGGGAAAAACATGGATTACAATGTGGGTTCTGTACTGCTGGAATATTGATGACCATGTCAGTCTACTTAAAGGAGAATCCCAAGCCATCTGAACATGACGTTAGAGAGGCCTTGTCCGGCCATCTTTGTCGCTGTACGGGATACCAACATATCGTTGATGCAGTTTTATTGGCCGCAGAGAAGATGCAGGTTTCTACGATGGATATCCCAGGGTAATTAACTGCCATGGCTTATCAAGTCGTCTCAGCATTAATTAACTCCTTACGATCGGGTGCGCTTCCCTTACAGGATTATTTGGCCGAGATTGAAAGCACCTATAAAGAACGAGAACCGACAGTTTGCGCTTTTTTAAGTGAAGCCCGCAGGTTTAGCAGGCTGCGGAGAAAAGCAATAGTTATTGAAAGAGAAAATCCCCAGCCAATTAATCGACCTCCACTTTATGGCATTCCCATTGGGGTAAAAGATATCTTCCGCGTTGATGGTTTTGAGACCCATGCGGGCAGCAAGCTGCCGGCCGAGGTATTAAAGGGGCGTGAAGCCCGAGTGGTAACCTTATTGAAAGAGGCCGGCTGTTTGATCATGGGGAAAACTCAAACAACTGAATTTGCCTATTTTGCCGCTGGTCCAACTCGAAACCCCCATGCGCCCGATCACACACCTGGCGGCTCGAGCAGCGGATCAGCGGCCGCAGTTGCCGCAGGCCTTTGCCCGATTGCCCTGGGAACGCAAACGATCGGCTCCATTATTCGACCCGCTGCATATTGCGGCGTGGTTGGATACAAACCCAGTTATGATCGGATTTCTAAGGCCGGCGTTATCCCCTTAGCGCCATCGCTGGACCACGTGGGATTTTTCGCTTACGAAGTTCCAGCTGTTGAACTAGTAGCCAGTCTATTATGCCCTGATTGGCACTTGACTGTTAGCGAATCTTTACCAGTCCTTGGCATTCCAAAAGGCCCATATCTGGAACATGTCACATCGGAAGGTCAGGAAAATTTCGTAGAATCAATAGATCGATTAAATAAGGCTGGATGTATCGTAAAAGAAGTTCAAACGATGCAAAATTTTTGTGATATTGTCGAGCGTCATGGATTAATATTAGCGGCTGAAGCAGCTCAGGTTCATGCGACCTGGTTTTCTGAATTTGGCGAACTTTACCATCCGAAGACGGCTGATTTGATAAGAGAAGGGCGGATCGTTTCGGTTGGAGAGCTGGCTGAAGCTCTGACAGGCCGGCAGCAGCTCAGGAGAGAGTTGACCAGCCTAATGGATGACCACAGTATTGATTTATGGGTATCACCAGCAGCAACCGGTTTTGCACCAAAGGGTCTTGAAAACACCGGGGACCCGGTAATGAATCTCCCCTGGACCCACAGTGGTTTGCCAACCGTGACTATACCGAGCGGAAAAAATGCAGCCGGGCTGCCTCTTGGGCTTCAGATTGTGGGTCGCTGGTACGAAGATGAGCGGCTTTTGGATTGGTCCATTGAGCTTGAAAGGATAATAACTAAATAAGATTGCTCTAACTCAAGAAAATTCTATGACAGTTACCCTTAGTGAAATAAGGCCCGGCGCCTACTTTGATTCAGTCATATTGATGCAGCTACAACGCTCATTAGCCGAGTTAGACGGCATCTTAGATGCTGGTGTTGTTATGGCAACACCCGCTAATCTTGATCTGCTGGCTGCCAGTGATTTGCTGATCAAGTCAGATGCAGGTCCTGATGATCTGCTTATTGTCGTTAAAGGAGAGAACGAACAATTTGGATCGGACGCCTTGAGTATGGTAGACAATTTACTAGCTGAACGGCGTCAATCAACAGGAACATCATTTTACCCGCGCAGTTTAGCGGCCGCAGCTAAACAGTTGGCCAGCGCCAGCCTAGTCTCCATTTCGGTCCCTGGTCGATTTGCAGCTGGAGTTGCCCGAGAAGTACTGGATCTGGGTAAGCATGTCTTCATCTACAGCGATAATGTTTCTCTTGAAGACGAGTTATCTCTTAAAAGGAGAGCGCTTGATCGTGGTCTTCTGGTAATGGGGCCTGATTGTGGAACGGCGATCATCGGCGGCATCGGCCTTGGTTTTGCTAACCGGGTGAGGAGGGGTTCGATTGGACTGGTTGGAGCATCTGGAACAGGTCTGCAATTTCTGACGTCCCAGATTCACCAACGAGGGTCCGGCGTATCTCAAGCCATAGGCACCGGCGGCCGAGATTTAAAGAAAGAGATTAATGCCATTACCACACTGCAAAGCCTGGCGCTGTTGGAAAGAGACCAGGAAACTGCAGTAATCATCCTGGTTTCAAAGCCACCCGAACCTGAGGTCGCTGCCCGAGTATTAGAGTTCGCGCAGTTGATCGCCAAGCCAATAGTAGTCAATTTCATTGGATTACCCATAGGCATGAAACGATATGACAACCTGCACTTTGCTAGTAACATGGTGGAAGCAGGAGCATTGGCTGTGAATCTGGATAAAACTCAGAAGAGTGATAATCCAACACCAATCCAAAATAGTTACACTGGATCAGGGAAATCCGGCCACCTTAGAGCCTTGTTTTCTGGGGGCACCTTGGCTTATGAAATGATTCTATCTATTCAATCGCTACTGTCACCACTCTATACCAATATTCCAATACGAGAATCACAAAGATTAACGGATGTTAATCGCAGCCAGGGACATACAATCTTGGACATGGGCGAAGATGAATTTACCCAAGGCCGTCTCCATCCAATGATGGATAACGATCTCCGTATCCGGCGAATGTTAAAGGAAGCGGGAGATCCAGAGGTTGCGATTATCCTGTTTGATGTTGTGCTCGGTGAAGGAGCGCACCCAGATCCTGCTTCTGAACTCGCTGGTGGTGTCAGGCGAGCAAGAGATATTGCGGAAAAGATGGGAAATTCAATTGCCTTTAAGGCACTGCTAGTTGGAACGGATGAGGATCCACAGGACATAGAATTACAGGAATCAACACTTCGCAGTGCTGGGGTTGAAGTGTTTCATGAAACATCCGAACTTGTGGCTGGCTCATTAGCTTTATTGAATCAAGGCAAGCTGAAAAGCGAGATGCCCGTGGATTCAACTATCTTTAATGAACCAATGGCTGTAATCAATGTTGGCCTTGAATTATTTTACAGCAGCTTAATCAGTCAGGGCGCCGAAGCAGTCCATGTGGATTGGCGACCGCCTGCAGGTGGCAACGAAAATTTAATGGCCCTTCTGGCAAGAATGAAATCGGCTTGATTCTGCGAAGCGGAGCTGATGTAACATCCGGAATACAGGCGATATTTTGAACGAAGAAAACATCGGAGGTAGAAGAGCATGAACACAATCGACCAGGCAAATCAACAGGCTGTTGAACGGATGATGTCTGCTCGACCCATGTTAACAGGACTCGAATTTGCCAGGGACGTTATACCTGGCATGAAGGAGAATCTACTGCTCCATGCCGGCCCGCCAATAGAATGGGGAAGGATGTCAGGCCCTTTAAGAGGCGCCGCCATAGGGGCATTAATTTTTGAAGGCCTGGCTCGGGATGAGGCATCGGCGGTCGGTATGATTGATGCGGGCGAAATCGATTTTGATCCTTGCCATCATCACGCAACAGTAGGACCAATGGCTGGCGTGACTTCAGCTTCGATGCAGGTCTATGTCTTGGAGAATATCACCCATGGAAATAGGACATTTTCCAATTTAAACGAAGGTTATGGCAAGGTGCTTCGTTATGGCGCCTTCAGTGATGAAGTAATCGACAAACTTCGCTGGATGAACGACACTATGGCTCCCATATTGTCCGAAGCGATTGGTAAGAGTGATGGCATCGACATCAGGGCCATTCTTTCAGAGGCTCTGCATATGGGCGATGAAGGCCATAACCGTAATAAGGCAGGCTCCCTTCTTTTTCTTAAACATCTTTCACCACATATTGCCGGTGCAAAAAGGGATGATGAAGAGGCAGCAAAGGTGTTGGAATTTCTTGGAGACAACGCCTTGAGTGTGCTTAATCCTGTGATGGCGGCTTGTAAGGCGATGGCTGACAGCGCCCACGGCGTTGACAGAAGCACAATCGTAACGGCGATGGCGCGTAACGGCACAGACTTTGGAATTAGAATTAGCGGACTGGGTGAACGGTGGTTTACTGCTCCTGCTGAGATACCTGATGGTCTTTATTTCCCGGGATTTTCCAGCGATGATGCTAATGCCGATATTGGAGATAGCACTATCACTGAGACAGCCGGTATAGGGGCCTTTGCCATGGCTGCCGCTCCAGCAATAGTTACTTTTATCAGCGGCAGCCCGCAAGACGCAATAAATGCGACCATGGAGATGTACGAAATCACAGTCGCCGAACATAGCCATTTCTCGATTCCCTCCCTAGATTTCCGAGGAACGCCGACTGGAATCGATATTCGCTCGGTTATTGAGCTTGGTATTACACCAAGAGTTAATACGGGAATAGCCCACAAGGATGCTGGCGTCGGTCAGGTTGGAGCAGGCCTAGTTCGTCCACCAATGGCGATATTTGAAGAGGCTTTGCTGGCCTTTGCGGACCAGTACGGCCTGTCTTAGAGAGCCCCGGGATGATCGGTTCCTGTTCATGCCCATCAAGCGATATTGAACAACAATATCCAGATATGGTGCTCAAGGCTGATAATTGCGATCAAAAGAATTTTAGAAGATTTTTCTCAATTTTTCAGAGATCGATTCTGATATATTGATTTGATTAAATACATTGGGTCTAAGTCATATAAATTGAACCCAAAAGGAGATATAAACATGAAGCTGTACGATCTATCACAACCATTAAACCAAGATGCGCCTTTCTGGCCATTTTATCCTCCCTTTGAGGTTAAATATATCAAGCGTAAATCGGAACATGGTGTGAACGCCCAATACATAAAAAGTTCCAATCATATGGGTACCCATCTAGACGCTCCGCGCCACTTTGTGACAGGTGGTAAAACAATCGACCAGCTTCCTCTTGAGTGGCTTTACGGGGAAGGCGTCATTGTAGATCTAAGTGATGTTCTTGATGAACTCGATATCTTTACGCCGCAGATGATCGAAGATAGGGTTGAGGTGCGAAATGGTGATATCCTCTTTATTCATACGGGATGGCACAAGCACGCGCAGTTTGGCTCAGAACCCGATGAAGAGAAATATATTCTTCGCCACCCAGGCCCACACTTCGATCTTGTTGATTGGCTGCTCGAGAAGAAGATCCATCTTTGGGCTGTCGACATGGTGTCTACTGATCATCCGATGAATTTACCTATCGGCCGATTCTTGGGAAAAGGTGGATTAGAGCTGTGGAAGAAAGTTCGAAGCCAGTGTGAAGATAAGTATGGCGCTGAAAATATCGATGTGCTCTTCCCAGATATGGCCTATCAGTTAACCCACAATGCACTTTTTCCCCATGATTGTTTTCATGTAGAAAACCTAGGCGGTCAGATAGGCGCTCCAGAATTACAGAATAAGCGCATTACTTTAGGATGTTTTCCCTGGCTGTTCAAGGGTGGTGAGGCTGCATTCTGTAGGGCTGTCGCCTTTGTCGAGTAAGTGTTCTGATTAGACTGGGATCGGCTCTCACAGCTGGAACGTCTGGGTAGGTAAGTTCAGAAACAGCAACTTAGACATTTCAATATTACAATTTAAGGACATTGTTTATTTCGGCCAGATATCTAAGAAAATCAGGATATCAGGAGTATTTTATGTCAACCCAATTTTTCGGTGAACGAATCAAGCGCAACGAGGATCCCAGGCTTTTAACTGGGCGGGCTCTATTCGTCGATGATGTTCACCTTCCAGATATGGCTCATGTTGCCTTTGTTCGCAGCCCTTATGCTCATGCACGGATCCTGGGAATTGATGCCGATTCTGCAAAAGAGATGGACGGCGTAATCGATATCATCACTGCGAACGACCTTGGCGACTACTGGCAGCCCGGCCCGCTTTTAGTCTCTCCACCCCCGATAGAAAACCTGATCTTTAATGAGCGGACGCAGGTACCTCTTGCCAAAGATAAGGTGAGGTTTGTTGGCGAACCTGTGGTGATGATCATTGCCGAAAGCCGGTACCTGGCTGAGGATGCTGCGGAGATGGTTTGGGTTGATTATGAAGACCTCCAGGCCGTGGCCGACCTCGAGAGTGCTATCAATCCGGATGCACCCCTAATTCACGAAGATCTGGAAAACAACGTAGCAGCCCATGTGGTACAAGAAAAAGGAAACTACGCAGCTATTAGGGGTCAGGCTGATATTCTCATCCAGCGACGGTTTGTTTATGATCGAGGAACGGCCGCTGCCATGGAGAATCGTGGAGTCGTAGCCCATTGGGATGATCGGGCGGCTAGATTAACGATATGGGATACGACCCAGGCGCCGATACCTATTCGAAATGGCCTGGCCCGTATATTAGGTTTACCTGAACATCAGGTCAGGGTCATAGCCCCATTTATTGGTGGTGGTTTTGGTCCCAAGATCATGATGCATTACCAGGAGGAAGTCCTGGTACCATGGGCGGCTATACGCCTAAACCGTCCCTTAAAGTGGATAGAAGATAGATCAGAGAATTTCGTGGCGACAACTCAGGAGCGGAGTCAAATTCACGATGCCGAAATAGCCTTGAGTCAAGACGGTAGGATCTTGGGTATCCATGATGTGTTTTTGCATGATACAGGCGCATATATTCCATATGGATTAACTGTACCCATAAACAGCCAATGCACGCTGCTTGGCCCGTACGATGTTCCCAATTATTACAGCGAATTTAGGGCTGTATTTACTAATAAAACTATCGTCACTCCTTACAGGGGAGCAGGCCGGCAGCATGGTGTATTTGTAATGGAAAGGTTCCTGGATATCGCCGCTCAAGAGATTGGGCTCTCCCCTCACGAAATACGGAGACGAAATTATATCCCCAGGGAAAAGTTCCCATACAATAACGAGATCATTTTTCAGGATTTTCAACCCCTAATCTACGACAGCGGGCATTACGAACCTGTACTCGATCAGGCAATGGAATTAATTGGATACCAAGAATTTCAGGAGAAAATCCAGCCTGAAGCTCGCGCTGAAGGCCGTCACCTGGGTATGGGTATCGTATCTTATGTTGAAGGCACAGGCATCGGGCCGTATGAGGGCGCTCGAGTCCAAATCGAGAGTAGCGGCAGGGCTACCGTCGTAACCGGGGTGGGCACTCAGGGACAAGGACATTACACAAGTTTCGCCCAGATTGTTGCCGACCAAATCGGAGTTGACGTTAAGAATATTGACGTGGTAACCGGCGACACCGATCAATTCCATTGGGGATCCGGAACTTTCGCAAGCCGTGGGGCGGTTGTCGCGGGTAATGCGGTTAACGAAGCAGCTAAAGTTGTTCGAATAAAAATTCTGAAACTGGCCGGAGAACTTCTTGAGGCGGCCGAGGACGATTTGGAGATTATCGATGGTGAGGTCAGGGTTAGAGGTGTACCTCAAAGATTCATTTCCCTGGCTAAACTTGCTCAGGAAGCCAATCCTCTGCGTGGGGCAGTCAAACCGGGGACCGAACCAGGGTTAGAGGCAACCAATTATTTTGGACCTGAAATGGGAGCCACAGCGAGCGGAACGCATGCGATGATAGTAGAAGTTGACATCGATACGATGGATGTCAAAATCTTAAATTATGTCGTTGTACACGACTGCGGCCGGGTGATAAACCCTCTCATACTTGATGGACAAATCCATGGTGGGGTTGCCCAGGGAATCGGCAACGCATTTTATGAACAGCTGGTTTATGATAAAAATGGCCAATTACTAAATGGCTCGTTTATGGATTTTTTACTGCCAACCTCTCTTGATGTGCCCAGGATTGTTGTGGGCCACCAGGAGACAATTTCACCCCTTAATCCACTAGGCATAAAAGGGGCAGGTGAAGCGGGCGCAATACCCACCGCAGCATTGTTTGCCCAGGCAGTTGAGAATGCACTCGATATTCCAGGTTTTGAAATCCTGGAAATACCTCTTAATCCTAGTAAATTGTGGGAATTAGTTCAGGATCTCAAAGCAGATTAGGCTTGTCATTCTGTTTTGCTCACTGATCTAAAGATCTTTACATAACGCTCTCTCTTTCCCTCTCTGTATTTTTCCTCTTTCTTTTTCCTCTGTTTGGATGGCTCGATGTGACGAATCCCGTACAGCTGGCGCCGACCAAGCGATGGCCCGGTAGACACCCCCGGTTTAGTTGATGAATGCCCGGGGAGTGGGAGGGAAAACTCTTTGACCTGATTCACAAGGGTCATGTTTAAGAGAAACCGGGCGATCGCTGCGCCAGGGGGGAAACTAGAAAACACATTAATACGCAATCATAAAAATATCTTTAGCCTTACCTGGTGATTGCATTAGGGAGATTGAGTCTCTTTGCAGCAATTTTCTAGGAGATAAATGAATTGAATCAAAAAAAAGTACTCATAATCGATGATGAACCAATGATGTGCCGCCTTATTGGCTCGATCTATAGCGATGAAGGAGCAATTATTTCCTCAGCCAATTCGGGTGAAGAGGGTCTGAACATGTTCCAGGAGGTTCAACCCGATCTTATTATTCTGGATATCCTCATGCCCAGCCCCGATGGCTGGGAAGTTTGCCGCCAGATACGAAAGCAGTCCGATGTGCCAATTATTATGTTAACTGTATTGAATCGATCTGAGGAAATTGTTCGGGCTCTGGATGCTGGAGCTGACGATTACATGGTAAAGCCTTTTGATCGTAAAGTTTTACTAGCCAGGTCGCGAGCGATCTTGAGGCGTTCAGAGATTGTTAATCCCTTAAATTTTAAGCCATCTTATGATGATGGATACCTGGCTATCGATGTTAAAGGTGAGCAGGTCACCGTTCGGGGAAATCCGGTCCGTTTGACTGCTACAGAGTTCGATGTTTTGGCCCATCTCTACCACCACGCTGGCAACGTCTGCACATTTTCACAGATCCTTAAGGGTATTTGGGGGGAGCAGTTTAAGTACAGGGCTGAGTATGTTCATGTCTATATATGGCGTTTGCGCCAAAAACTCGAAAGAAATCCTCGCAGCCCCACATATTTTATTTCAGAACACAGTCTTGGTTATCGTTTTAGAAACGGAACGATTAGATAAGAATTATCATTGTAGCAGCATCAAAAAATTATGAGCCTCTAGGGGCTCTTTTTTTATTCTTTTGGGCAAATCAAGCAAGTCGGTTATTCTTTACCATCTCGATGTTGAGCAAGGCTGAGTGCATATTCTGAGTCGTCCTTGACAAAGAAAAGCAAAAATAATGACAGCCCACATAAAGGATGACGCTGGTCGTTTTTTCATTGCTTAAGAATTAAACATTCAGCTAACCTGCTTCATTGGTAAAAACCTATAGTTAGTTTCTCCGGGAGTAAATTACATGGAATTCGACTCGAAAATTGTACTGGTTACCGGTGCTTCGCGAGGGATAGGCCGGGCAACGGCCTTAAGATTCGCCGAGGAAGGAGCTAAAGTAGCAGTTCATTATCATAGAGACAAATCGGCCGCTAATATGACCTTGAATCTTCTAAAAGGGGAATCACACCGTATATTTCAAGCTGACCTGGCAAATGCGTCCGAGACCGAGCACCTTATTAAAGATGTTGTAAATGGTATGGGCGGTCTGGATATCCTGGTGAACAACGCTGGCATATCCGAAGACCACAAGCTGCTAGAAATCGATTACGACGAGTGGCGATCCGCATGGGAGAGGACGATAGCCGTGAATCTAATTGGTCCTGCCAATTTAACTTATTGGGCAGCAAAACACATGAGGAAAAGTGGTGGCGGCCGCATCGTTAATGTCTCGTCGCGGGGCGCCTTCCGAGGAGAACCTACAGCCCCGGCGTATGGTGCGAGCAAAGCTGGCCTTAATGCTATGAGCCAATCTTTGGCCAGGGCTCTCGCCCCCCATAACATTTTTATCTGTGTCGTAGCACCAGGTTGGGTAGAGACAGATATGGCCGCAGAATTATTAACCGGCAAATATGGGGATGATATACGGGGCCAGAGCCCGCTGAATCGAGTTGCCCGACCTGATGAAGTCGCCAAAACAGTCCTCTTCCTGGCCTCAGAGGGAACCGATTTTCTGACAGGCTGTATTGTGGATGTGAATGGCGCGTCATACCTGCGGAGTTAAAGATTGCGGATAGGAGCAAGTGATTTAGCGGGCTTCTGTGACAGCCTAATTTTTTCGCCGAGAGTTGGTGATCTTAGTAATATTTAGAAGCTGGACAACGATGATTCCGAATTTACCATCGCAGCAAATAATCCGGATCATTTAGATGGAATTTCGCCAATGTAAGAATGAACGCTGCCAGCTCCGATTTCCGTCAGAGGCCGCGGAAATGGTGGGAAATGCCTGTCCCAGGTGTGGCTGTGTAACGACCCCAATCGATTCTAAGCAGGGTTCTGAAAATTCTCAAAGAGAAAGGGGCCAAGTAGCGGACCGAAAAATTGTAGCCATATTGGATAACATTCGCAGCGCCTACAATGTCGGATCCGTAATTCGCACCGCTGACGGAGCTGGACTCAGCCATCTATATTTTTGTGGGATAACTCCTCCACAAGATCATCCTCGAATAGCAAAGACTGCCCTGGGCTCTGAGAGGGTGGTCGACATCACACATCACCCAAATGGATACCTGTTAGCTGAGGAGCTAAAAGCTTCCGGCTTTTACCTAATCGCGCTTGAGAGCGCTCCGAAGGCCATCTCTGTTTTTGATCCCAATCTGGTTCTGCCTGACCAAACTCTTGCATTAATTATCGGCAACGAAATTTCAGGCATCGATCCTGGAATCTTAGATCTATGCCAGGTGATCGTCGATCTGCCGATGATGGGAGTAAAGCAGTCATTAAATGTCGTTGTCGCCTTTGGAATTGCTGTCTATCATCTAAGATATCGCCTGTCCAATATTCAAAAAGCAAACTATAAAGATAAATAATTTATGTATCAGTTTTATCCCTCTAGGCCGGAAAGCTTCTGAAAATTGATGTTGAAATTGGAAGTTACAACGACAACGCCCAGAGCCAAGGTATTAATGGAGCATGGTCAGAAATTTCGAATACTCAATGTATTTGAGAGTTCTTGTAATCTTGTAGATTCAGATGCCGCTGTCTTGTCCCTGGTAACTTCGAGCATCGCTCCCGGTCCCTTTTCGGCCGTTGTTGAACCTGCCAGAAAGAAAAACGATGGCCTATTTGATTTCCGAGATCATATTCAGGCTGGGTCAAGGGTCCGCGCGACATCAGAAATGCTGGCCATCGACGATCTTCGCATAGTGAATATTAAAGACCGGTGTTGGGAGCCGCGAGTGAATTGGGAGAATACAAAAGCTGGGCAAATTAGACATTTTTTACCGCTTCTAACAAACCAGATCCTTGAGCTTGCTCCTGAAGAAAGCCTGGCAACACCCATATTGAAAGAGACTTATCAGGCATTTCACCATCAAAAAGCGGCAGCTGCCTGGGAGCAGCTATCAAATGGGATTAAGTGCACTGATCTCACAAAGTTCGATGAAGGGGTGGCTGACCTGGCTGGATTAGGCCCAGGATTGACCCCTGCAGGCGATGATTTTCTAATGGGCTTTATTTACTCCTTTTGGGCTAACAGCGATATTAATTCAAGGAAATCTATGATTAAAAGGATCATTCAGCTGGCTGGCAATCGAACAAATACATTATCGAGAGCCTGGCTTGAAGCGGCCGGACGTGGTGAGGCAGCCGCCCCGTGGCACGACCTAGTAAAAGGCATCGTTCGTGATGACCTAACACTGGTCGAGGAAACAACAAACGATATCCTTGACATAGGTAGTTCCTCAGGGGCAGACGCACTGGCGGGTTTTGTAGCAACTTCAATCTTGTTGGCTCAGCTTCCCTAGATGGTTTTGTCCCTAAGCGTTTGGTTATGCCCATGCAGCAACAAAAAAACATTCAGACGGGGCAGCTGATGCGATCTCTCTCATGGAACATCAGAGGGGTCAGGTAATAGGCCAATGTCTGCGGTAAGGATCACTCCCTTCTATGAAGGGTCTATATATTCCAATTTTGGTGAAGAAGTTCTTGAGGTTACACTGGCAAATAATGCACTCTATCCCAGTTTACGAATTGGATCAGCTGCATTTATAAAATCAATTTGGATATAAAATGATCGTTCTTACTGGCGCTGGCGGAAAAACAGGCAGGGCGGTACTCAAGGAATTCGCCGCAAAATCACTTAATGTGCGAGCCCTTGTCTTCCGGCGCGAGCAGTCTGATGAGATGTTAGATTTAGGCGCCCGAGAAACAGCGTGGGGCGATATGAGAGACCCACGATTTATGCATATAGCGTTGGAGGGAGCAAGGGCGGTGTACCATATCTGTCCTAATGTTCATCCTGAAGAATTTGCTATCGGCCGTAACCTTATCGAGGCAGCTAAAAATCATTCTGTTGATCTCTTTGCCTATCATTCTGTGCTGCATCCCCAGACGGAAAAGATGGCTCATCACTGGCAGAAGTTGAGGGTAGAGGAGCTGCTCTTCGAGTCAGGGTTGGCTCACATCATTCTACAACCTGCACCATATATGCAGAATCTTCTCGCTTACTGGAAGCAGATTCTCCACGAGGGTATATACTCTGTTCCATATAGCCCCGCTGCCAGAATAAGCATGGTCGATCTTGCGGATGTTGCCGAGGCAGCGGCCATATTAGTCAGTTCAAATAGGCACATGGGGGGAATATTCGAGATAGTTGGCACTAGGGCCCTCTCTCAAATGGATGTAGCTGCCATTATAAGCCAGCAGTTAGAAATCGATATTAGTGTCGAACAAATCTCGCTCGATGCCTGGCGACAAAAAGCTCAAAAGCTAGGTTTAGGTGATTATGAAATAAAAGCGCTCCTGGGTATGTTTCAATATTATGACCAGTATGGTCTTGTGGGTAATAATCGCATTTTGAGTTGGCTTCTTGGGCGAGAACCAACCCAACTTTCTCACTTCGTCAATCAGTTATTGGGAAATCAGCCATAATGGCTGGCAGCTAGGGTGTTGAATAAGAGGATATGATGGCAAAGCAAAGACTTGATCCCTCGGAAGTTCGTGTATTTAGCGGAAGCTCACATCCTCAATTAGCGGCCGACATAGCGAGATATCTTGATGTTCCCCTGGATAGCACCCAAATAAGCCGTTTTAGCAATGATAATTTATACATTCAACTAGGGGCAAGCGTCCGGGGTCGGAGGGTATATATCGTCCAATCTCTCTTTCCACCGGTCAACGATCATCTGGTTGAATTGCTGATGATGTTAGATATTGCCAGATCCGCTGCCGCCAAAGATATTCACGCGATCATTCCATACTTTTCCTTCGCGAGAAGTGACAAGAAAGATGCTCCTCGGATTTCAATTACCGCCAGGTTGATCGCCGATTTACTAGCCACCGCGGGTGCAACCCACTTCATGACCATGATGTTGCATTCACCGCAAGTTCATGGCTTCTTCTCTATTCCGGCAGATCCCTTAACCGCACGTCCAGTTTTTGAGATGTACTTCAGGGGGCGAGATCTTGCTGATGCGATTGTTGTAGCGCCTGATGTTGGTAATGCAAAATCAGCCGGCCGCTTTGCCGATTCTTTGGGGTTGCCTATGGCAGCGGGGAACAAGGAGAGGATAACGGATCGAGAGGTTCGCATAAGTGGTTTTGTGGGGCGTCAAGTTAAGGGATTTAAAAAGGCCTTAATATATGATGATGAGGTCTCAACCGGAACTTCTGTGATTGAGTTGAGTCATTTACTGGTGAAAAGTGGGATTGAGGAAATATCTGTTGTTTGCACACATGGCGTTTTTGTAGGTGACGCCTTACATCGTCTTAATCAGGAGGGTGTCATTAAGGAAATTGTAACCACAGACACGGTAGATATTCCAGAGGAAAAGAGAACCTCAAACCTTCATGTATTACCTGTCGGGTCAATTATGGGTGAAGCGATCCGGCGAAATTATCACCGAATTTCCATCGAGGGATTGTTTGTTTTTGGCGAGGAGGGGGGGAAACCCTCCACAGATTGGGACGAAATAACTTAATCTCTTCAGGATGGCATGGCTGCACTATCTAGCCGCCATTGAGGAGATCAGTTAGATAATATAATTTATCCTTAATGTCAGATGCCTCCGACGGCGATGCCAGGCGAGGCTGGCCCCCAGGTTGTACCACTGCAGGCAAAAGGCCGATCTGTCGAACCCCATCTTTATCGAGCCAAACATTTAATATGCCACTATTAGGGTCTCCGTCGATATCAAAAGCGAAATTACCTAGGCCGTAAACGATTACGCCATCCTTATAAAATTCCAGGCCTTGGAGTACATGGGCATGATGACCAACTATTAAATCAGCGCCGGCATCAATTGCTGCCTTAGCAGCTGCTGATTGTTCGGGACTCGGCTGCTTCATATATTCAATGCCGCTGTGAAGTAAGACGATAACAATGTCTGAATTATCCTTGGCGCCGGCAACATCATGGGCAATTTTACCGGGGTCGGTCCAATTAAGGCCCGGTGATGATAGATCGGCGGTCCAGCTCCTGGTGTCGAATCCCGAACCTTCTACCTGCACATCGACGTAGGCCAAGAAAGCCACCTTAATTCCCTTGGACTCAAGATAAATTGGCGAGCTCGCCTTAACCACGTTGGCGCCAGCCCCAACGACATCAATTCCCTCTCGCTGCAGCAGGTTGATCCCCTGAATCAGTGCATCCTGTCCATAATCCAACGCGTGGTTGTTTGCCAATGATAGCAAATCGAAACCAGCGTATGCCAGTGACTTTGCTGCCCCGGGGGGAGCCTGAAAAGTGTAGCTTTTATTTGCCGGTTCCCCAATATCACCTAGTGAAGATTCAAGGTTTCCAACGGTCAAATCGGCCGCAGTTAACTCCTCGATAACCAATTCAAAAGGGTAGCCAATGTTTCCCTGCTGGATTTCATCACCAAGTGATCGATCCAGCATGATATCCCCGACAGCAGCAAGACGAATAAAGGGGCCAGAATTCGGCGTCTGAATCAAGATATGCGACAATTCTTCTGCCGCTTCCTCGAATCCCTTCTTAGGGATAACCGACCAGCTTTGCTTAAGAGGGTAATTGACATCAAAAGGTCCAATTCCATCGATCTTGAGAGCCCTGTTATTTGGTCTCAGTTCAAATATATCCTGGACTTCTACCAGAGGATGACCATTTAAGATTATCTTATTTGCTTCTTCGATCGTTAGCTGATCCCAATCGGTAGAAAAAGGAACAGTTAGAGCAAGGGGGCGGCGTCCGGCGAAAAAGTCTCCAGAATCAGTAGAAATGATGAGATCCGCCACTCTTTCTTCATCTACGATCTTCCAATGATAAATTGAATTACCAGCGTTTAGGGATGCTATTGATCCTTCGATCGTCACTGACCAATTGGAAGGGCTGTACACTTTCACGCTAGGTTTTGGCGCTGCTGTTGGAATCGGCGTTTCAGTTGACAAAGGGGCGTTTGTAGGCGGCCGCTGGCTGGCGGCGCCAGCTGTGCTGGCGGCGCCAGTCGGACTAGCGGTTCCCATAGGGTCGGCCGTTTGCGCTTGGAGAACTTCCGGCTGGTCAATAATTAATGGAGCGATCTCTTCATCTATTTTTTGGCAGCCGGCAGAAAGAAACAGCAGTAATAGGGCCAGGAGGGCAAGATCTTGAGTGATTTTTTTACGATATCCTTTGATGGTCATGGTAGACAAGGTTCTAGCTCCATCTCCATGAAATGTTCAATCAATGATTTTTCCTGGTTTTTTAATCTTGTTGCTAATTCGACCCCGATATAGCGGTAATGCCACGGTTCATAATAGAAACCGGTTAGCTCAAATTCTTCCAGCCGGTAACTTAGCGAGAAACCGTAAGTTTGAGCGTTCTCAGCCAACCATTGGCCCTCGCTTGTTTTGTAGAAGTAGGTATGAAACTCTATACCCTCCAGCCCCACAATGTAGGCTAATTCGGGTGAACCGAAATCTATCGTTGTACCCAGCTGGTGCTCACTGTAACCTGGAGGTGCGCTGATAATACCCGCCCTGTCAGGCTCTTCCTCCAACCATTTAGACCAGGCTATTGCTTGAGCCGAATAATCACGATAGCCGGAAATAATAGTGGGCTGCAATCCTTCATCAATCATAGCTTTGATCATTGAAACCAGCTGGTTGACAATTACCTCTCGAACCTCAGTTTGGTATCCCTTTGTGACCTCGATGGGCAAATAATCACTTAGCAGCACCAGATCTGAGGGCTCATATTCACGGCTCAACCCGTACTGGCGATTTACAAGTACTAACAAGTCATCACCGGGAAATCGATCGGCACATGGCTCGAGAGGGGTGGCAGTAGGCGTTGTTGATGGCCTAGGTGAGGTAGCCGGGCTAACTGTTCGCGTTGGGTTTGGTTCAGGTCGCTCTTTAGGCGTTATTGTTGGCAAAGTTGTTAATGTTGGTGGAGCTTGCTTTCCAAGGGCCTTAGTTTTAGTTGGAGGGACTGCTGCCTCAGATGCTATTGTTTTTTCAATTTCGGGAGTTTGCGCATCTTCAATTAACGAAGATTCTGTACCAGCTTGCTGGCAACCCGTCAATAGAATTCCAGCAATGATTGTGATGACAACCAACCAGCCAATTTGAATTGAATAATTGATAGACTTTTTAACTCCGGTTTGGGCTCCACGTATGATCATCGATTTATATAATGATATCTGCTGCACTGTTTTGTACATCATTTCATTAGTTCGCTTTGTCGCAGGCAGAAGTTCAACATCAAGGCGTATATATTATCATTTTGCTGACGATTAACACCAAACGATAACGTAGATCAAACATAAAAAAAGGTGTGCCGTACAGGACTAAAGTGCTTTGCATTATGGCAAGTTCATAAGTAAGATCGATGTATCGTTTTTGTGCCGATGAAGTACGGTAATTTAATCTCGACTGTGATGTTGGGATCTCGAATTAAACCAAGAAACCGAGATTTTTAGCAAAATCGGTTAACTTGGTGATATGTGGCTTGTTGGTTCCGCCTAAGGTTATGCTGATGTCGGAATGGCGGAGCTTGCCAACGGGATATAATTAATAGAAATCCTTATGATCCCACAACTTCGACTATACATATCAAGACAAGCATCTGGTCTCTGGCGCTATTTTTGGGAACAGTCTTTTTTCTTTATGCTAGGCTGGATACCGACCATAATTGGAATAGGGATCCGCGGCATACTTTATCGGTCCATTTTAAAGATAGATGGTTGGGCAGCGATAGAGAATGGTGTTCGACTCCGGTTCGCAAATAACATTTGTTTACATAATGGAGTATATTTGGATCAGGGTGTTTATCTTCATGCTTGCCCAAACGGAATCGAAATCGGAAAGAATTCTATAGTCATGCATGGGGCCGTTTTGCATGTTTACAATTTCCGGGAAATACCGCATTCAATTATTCGAATTGGTGAAGAGAGCCTCATTGGAGAGTATTCGGTTATTCGCGAGCA
>BTQB01000002.1:0-40231 GCA_036985655.1 Anaerolineae bacterium
GAAGAAAGAGTTAAGACTCGCCGAGAAGCAAGGTCTCATGATTCAAGTTAAACAAAGCGCCAGAGAATGGATGTTAGCCCAGAATGACCAGCCAGAATTTGGCGCCCGCCCCCTTCGACGGATTATCGCCAGGAATCTGCGGGAGCCTTTAGCTGATTTCATTCTGGCAAACAAGGATGGAAAAACTAAATCGATCACCGTCTCTGGCGGTCCAAACGGTCTTGATTTCAACTTTGGTGGGCCAAATTAGGTTGGGATAGGAACGAAAAATGTATGAGGAAAAAAAAGTACAGATTTTTCAAAAATTATCGGGAGCCAGGCAAACCCTACTGGCTACATTGGACGAGTTGGAGTCAGAGCAGTGGGAAAAAACTGTTTATTCAGAAGATGCTGGCTGGACAGTTAAGGATTTGTTTGGCCATTTGATGGACTCCGAGCGAAGCATGACAAGATTAATCGAAATAATCAAGGAAGGTGGGGAAGGTGTGCCGCCAGATTTTGACCTCAAACGCTGGAATGCACGAACGATTAAAAAGACAACGGATCTGACAACAGACGAAATACGATCGAAAATGATCTCTAATCGCGGCCGTCTGCTTGAATTGCTCTACGATATGCCTGATGAAGACTGGACCAAGAAGGGTAGACACGGCAGTCTGCAGGTAATGAGCATAGAAGAAATCCTCAATCTAATTGCTGATCATGAGAATGATCATTTACGGGACATTGTCCATGTAATCGAAGAGGGTAAATGAGAATTCCCTAAGCGTAATATGCCCATAAAGTGAGATGCCCGATAACCGGGCGGTTATCGGGTCATCTCTGGGGGGGAGCCAACTAAAGATTAGCACAAACCAAAAAAATTGCAAGTGTTTTTTATATTATAGTACGGAAGTACCACTGTCATTTTGCTTTGATATTTTACCCCCTCAGGATCGCCATTTTTAAACGCGAGAAGGTCCAAATTTAGGCTCGTACTTACTGCTAAATATCCTGAATTCAGCTCCCCTTTTTAACTAACCAGGTTTTAAGAATCCATGTTCCTTATACCACTGGTATGTGTCCTCAACTACTGCGCGGATAGGGATCGTCTCTAACCCAAAGGCATCTTTGGCCTTTTGACCATCAGCATAGAGTTTCAACCCTGCCAAGCGAACTTGATTGCCATCTACGGGCACCCTATGACCTAAGAACACTCTTATAGCTTCGACGCCTACGGCCGCCAGTGGCAGGAACCAGGTTGGAACATCTAGCCTCGGTTGTGGTCTGCCCAGGGCTTCAAAGACCATTAGGCCGACTTCTTTGTGGGAGAGATTCTCACCCGCAAGTATATAATTTTCGCCATTCTGTCCATTAGCTGCTGCAGCTAGATGCCCCCGCACCACATCTTCAACACCGACAAAATTCCCGCCGCCCGGTAGGTTAAACCGGACCAATCCCCGGGCTGCCTCGGTAATAATTGAGCCAGAAATCATATTCACATCCCTTGGCCCCAAGGTGATAGTTGGATTCAGGATAACGGCATCCAGGCCATTATCGATTGCCTTCGCAACTTCGAGCTCCGCCAGATATTTACTATGTCCATAGGGCAGCTTTTCAGGACGAATGTTAAAGGAACAATTCTCATCAATTACCTGGCCTTTCTCGGGAATTCCAAAGGCTGCTACTGAGCTTGTGAAGATCAACCTGTCGATCCCGGCAAGCCGGCACGCCTTGGCTATATTCTTGGTTCCTTCGACATTGACTTGGTAAAGTTGCTCAACCCCTTTCCGCCAATAATCAGAAACAGCAGCCATGTGAAACACCCAGCCGTGGCCTTCTATCTCCCTGGCCAGCCAATTGGGATCGTCTGTTATATCACCAACCGTTTCCTCGAATTCCAACCCCTCCAGTGCTCTGTGCGAAGAGGTTTTCCTTACCAGAATTGTGGGTTTTATTCCCAGAGCATTTAACTCAGCTACAAGATTAGCTCCAAAAAAACCAGTGCCGCCAGTGATGAAAACAGTCGGAATATTCTGAGGTAGACCTAATTTTCGTTGAGTGAAAGCACACCTCTTAGAGTTGGGAATGGTTCTAGAATCTCAAAATGCATTATTCATTTAGCAGTTCAATGACTGACGCTTCACCCTGACCGACACCAACACATAGAGTAGCCAAGCCATATCGCTGCTCCTGCCCCAAAGATTTCCTGCGCCGCATTTCATAGAGCAAAGTCGTCAATATCCGAGCTCCGGAACAACCTAACGGATGCCCGAGGGCAATTGCGCCACCGTTTACATTGGTGATATCGTGGGGCAGGTCAAGCTCCCGCATCACAGCCAAAGCTTGCACAGCAAATGCCTCATTTAACTCGATTAAACCAATTTCTTCTATCCCTAAGCCAGCCCTTTTCATGGCTTTCTTTGTTGCTTCAACCGGACCAAGTCCCATCGTTCTCGGATCGACGCCGGCAGCGCCCGATGCTAACCAGCGAGCAATTGGCTGAATTCCAAGCTCTTGAGCCTTCTTTCCACTCATTAGCACAAGTGCGGCAGCGCCATCATTTAAACCGCTGGCATTACCGGCCGTTACACTCCCTTCACGTCTAAAAGCTGGTTTTAGTTTGGCTAAAATCTCCTTGCTCGTAGTTAGCTCGTAACCGCCAGCCGCTTTCTTTATTCGGGGGTGTTCATCGATATCAACGATCAAGGGATCCCCTTTTCGTTGGGGTATTACAACTGGAATAATTTCATCCTTGAATCTATCGCCGTTGATAGCCTGGCAAGCTCGCAGCTGGCTTTCAAAGGCGAAATCATCTTGTTCTTCCCTTGTGATCTCACCCCCTCTAAGATCTCCGGAACAGCTCAATGAATAGATGTTTTCAGCCGTTTGCCCCATGGCTTCCAGGGGAAATAGCGCCTCCATTTTGGGGTTCGGATAGCGCCATCCTAAAGTGGTGTCCCATCCTGTAATATTTCCAGTTGGTCCCCAGGCGCGAGCGTTTTTAGGGAATGAATATGGAGCTCGGGACATGCTTTCTACACCACCTGCGACAAAAATGTCACCTTCCCCAACCTTAATTGCTCTGGCAGCTTGATTTACAGCATTAAGACCACTGGCGCATAAACGGTTAAAGGTCACGGCCGCAACATGATCTGGCAATCCAGCCAGGAGCGCAGCCATTCGAGCCACATTACGATTATCCTCACCGGCCTGGTTTGCACAGCCAAAGTAAACTTCTTCGATATCATCAGGATTTACTTTGGCCCTGGCGACTGCCTCCTTAATCACGATCGCCGCGAGATCATCGGGTCTGACGGCCGATAATGCCCCACCATGTCTGCCAATAGGTGTGCGAACAGCGCTAACAATTACTGCATCAATCATTATAGGTACTCCGTTAGGTTATCATCATGATGGATAGCTAGGTGCTAGAACGGGAATTTCCGGGATCCGGTCCAATAATCCATTGGGGAAGGTAGTTAATCCCCAGTCTCGACTGCATCTTCGGCCGCTACTTTAATCTCACCAGCAGCTACCAGCTTCCGGACTTTTTCAATAAGCGTGGATAGAATGGCATCGCCTTCCAAAAACGGGACCTCACCCCGGATAATTTCGTAGGCCCTGGCGGTCCCCTTACCTAAAGAAACGGATTGTTCTGCCTTGCGCTTCTGGAGATCTATGCCTTGGGCCGCGGTTAATAACTCAATCGCCACGATAATCTCGACATGTGCGAGGATTTGTTCGGCCTGGCGAGTCGCTGTTGCTCCCATACTGACGTGATCCTCAACGTTGGCGCTGGTGGGTATTGAATCCGCGCTGGCAGGATGGACTAAAACCTTGTTCTCTGAAGCCAGAGCTGCGGCCGTGTATTGGGCCATCATGAAGCCGCTCTCTACACCACCCTTTTCGGTCAAGAACATCGGTAGGATGCCGCCATTGCTGTCAGCATCTACTAGGCGGGCTGTCCTTCTCTCGCTCATATTTCCAAGTTCCGTCAGCCCGAGTTTCATATAATCCATGGCTAGAGCCACAGGTTCTCCATGGAAGTTACCGGCCGATATGACATCAATCTCATCGCTGTTTTCATCTGCAAAAATTATCGGATTATCGTTAACAGAGTTCAGTTCAATATTGATCACCCATCGGCCATAGGCTATTGCATCCCGGATGGCGCCGTGTACCTGGGGGACACAGCGAAGTGTATATGGGTCCTGGACATCTAATGAATCATGTGCCCTCAGGAAACCACTTCCCTCGAGAAGTGCCCTCAGAAATTGAGCACATTCTATCTGCCTGGGGTGTGGTCGAAGTGCATGAACACGGTAATCATATGCCCGATCAGTGCCATGAAGGGCTTCAAGAGACATACAGGCCGCCACATCGGCTGTCAGGGCAAGATTGATAGCTCGACGAACCAGGAGAGAACCGGTCGCAACCATTTGGGTAGTTCCGTTTAGTAAGGCCAAGCCCTCTTTTGGTTCGAGAGTCAAAGGTATTAATCCCGAGATTTCGAGCGCGTCTTTTCCTGATATTAATTCCCCCTGGTAATTGGCGACGCCTTCCCCGATCATCACCAGAGCAAGATGAGCCAGCGGCGCTAAGTCTCCGCTGGCTCCCAATGATCCCTGAGCCGGGATTAGAGGGTGGATTCCTAGATTTAGCATTTTGACAAGCATCTCAACCAAAAGAGGACGTACGCCGGAAAAACCTAGAGCAAGCGTATTTGCTCTGACCAGCAGCATCGCCCTGACGACATGATCGCTTAGGGGCGGGCCGACACCAACTGCATGACTGCGAACTAAGTTCCGCTGAAGTTGACGGATCTCTTCCAGGTCAATAATCTTATCTTTGAACCGGCCGAAACCAGTATTGATCCCGTAAACAACTTGTCCCCTCTCCAGCACGGACTCGACGGCTGCCCGGCTTCTTTCCATCCTTGGATAGGCAGCAGGATCAATGCCAACAGTGAGGCCTTCAGCCACAGCCACCACATCATCAATTTTCAGATTCTTTCCATCAATCAATAGTTTATCCATAGTGCATTTATAATCTTTCAGATGAGTTTCGTAAAGAGAAAAGGTGATGGTTGCCTGATGTCTCCATTTTACGTTTTTGACACAAATTAATACAATTAAGGTCAAATGAGTGGTTGGGATAGGGTTATCGGACACGATTGGGCTGTTGAGTTATTGCGATCATCGATCGTTAACGACCGCCTTGGCCATGCCCATCTCATAACTGGTCCTGCCCATATTGGTAAGAATACCCTTGCTGTAACTTTCACCCAGGCTATAAACTGTCTCTCGGGCAATCATCATGGGCGACCCTGTGGTCGTTGCCGGGCATGCAAGCTAATCGAGGTAGGTCGATACCCAGATGTCATCGTCCTAGATCCCGATGTCAGCAGGTGGGGTAAAAAATCCATAGGGATTGATAAAATTCGCGAGCTCCAGGGGCGTCTAAACCTTACAGCAACTGAAGCCAGGTACAAAGTCGCCATTATAAATAATTTTGAATCTACCACGATTAATGCTGCCAACGCATTTTTAAAGACCCTTGAGGAAGCCCCTTCCAAGGTGATATTAATACTGACAGCCTTGAGCGCTGATACCTTACTGCCGACAATTCCTTCTCGTTGCCGGGTGATCAATTTAAGACCCTTGCCCAGAAAATTAATATTCGAAGCGCTTGTTGAGCGATTAAACGTTCCCGAAAAAGATGCGGAAACAATCGCTCGAATTGCGGACGGCCGAATTGGATGGGCCTTAGAAACTCAATCTGATCCTTCCATTTTACAAACAAGGCAAAGCCAGTTGACGCTTTTATATGATGGGCTAAATAGTGATAGGGTTGGCCGCTTTTCTCTCGCCAATAAGATTGTTAAATCACCTGAAACAATCCCCGATTTGCTGTTAATCTGGCTGAGCTGGTGGCGAGATATGGTTTTACTAAAAAATGATATTCGGGCGGTTGATTCGATGTCTAATATTGACCAGCTAGATCAAATTGAGGGATTTGCTCATCAGTGGACGCCCGATCTGGCCGCCAAGGGTCTAAGAAGTACTCAAGAAACATTGCGTTATATCGATAAGAACGCCAACAGCAGATTGGCCGTTGAAAATCTGCTGCTTAACTATCCAGGGCTATCTTGAAAACAATCTTCAGCCCTTCTCTTTAGCGCCACCTAGTTGTCTGATTCTTCCAACGATTTCATCAATCAACTTATCATGAGATCCCGCGCTTTGGATTATCTCTTCTTGTGTTATGTCAACCCAGCCATCCATGCATAAGATTGACAGAGGGATATTGTATAGGGCAGCAGCCTCCTCAATCTTGCGCTCTCTCTCGACTGGGATTCCCCGTTCCCTCAAGGCAGAAAAAATCCTGTCCACATATTCACCCCCCACTATAAATAAATCACCTATTTCTCGAGCATCCTTAAATCTATCCCATGTTGTATGCATGAAGGTTATGCGACGCCAACGTAAGCTCAAAATGGGTTGATCCAACATCTCCAGCCGGCCGAGGGCAACCTTATAATAATTCTCGAGAGCCCTGGGATGGGATCGATCATCTGGAAAGAGATCGATTCTTTTAACGAGTTCGTGACCTCTTTGCCGTGCATAGTAATGGATTGCCCATTTCTGTTCTTCGAACTTACGCCCAAAGTAAAAGGCAAAGTACTCAGCGTGTAATCCTTTTGGTGCATGCTTCTCTGGGATACGATACCAACCTTCATTCTGGATGATTTCGAAATCGGCTGGTTCAGGTAGGTAGGCTATCAGTACGCGATCTTCTGGATACATTTATCCCAATTTGTGACATAGGAGCTATTTCACTTCGGTGTGACAAGGATACCATAATTCTATCATCTGGCGTCTTATTTTAGCTGTACTATGTTGTATAATAATCCAGAAATAAAGTGCATTTCCTCGATGATTATTCGAGGAACAAATGCCTCTCGTAATAGTTTTTCTTGGAATGGCTTGTCGAAATCTATGCCCGAGCTGCCAGAGGTAGAAATTACTGTCCGGATGTTAAGACCAATGCTCATTGGTCGATCTATCACTGGTGTGGAGAATGATTGGCCCCGACAAATTGTCACACCGGAAGTTAGGGCGTTCCAGGAAAGGATCTTCCAGCGACAGATTCAGTCAATTCACAGACGGGGAAAGTACATCATCTTTACCCTGGATAGTGATGAATTCTTGCTCTTTCACCTTAAGATGACTGGTCACCTTTCTATCGCGGACGGCTCAGAGACGCCGGATCCGCATGTCCACACCACCTTCATTCTTAACGACGGCGATCAGCTAAGGTTCAAAGATGTGCGGAAATTTGGTCGAGTCTATCTTGTGAATTATCCTGATGAAATTCTTGGCCGCCTAGGACCTGAACCGTTGGACGGTGACTTTACCGCGGAAACCCTCCACAGCATGCTCCGGGGTAGAAGTCGGATTTTAAAACCGCTGCTATTGGACCAAACTTTTATCGCGGGACTGGGTAATATATATACTGACGAAGCACTACATGCTGCTGCCATTCACCCAAGTCGCATAGCAAAAACCCTTACAAAAAATGAATCCCACCTGCTTCATCAAAGCATAAGATCTATATTATTAATGGCTATCAGGCGAAACGGCTCAAGTGTAGATAACTTCCGAAAACCAGATGGAACCCCTGGAGAGATGCAAAATGCCTTGAAAGTATATGGACAGGCAGGTGTGGATTGTCCTCGGTGCGGCTCTCCCATTCAACGCATGGTCCTTGGAGGTCGAGGCACGCACTATTGTGCTAATTGCCAGATGTAAATTGCGAACATAAATAAGGAGGACCTATGGATAAAGTGGTGGAAGTGATGCGGATTAAACGCCTTCCGCCGATGGGCAAACTCGTCGTCGAGATTGGCAGCCAACAATACGAGCGTTTTTCGCAACTGCCTAGTGATGTTATTAAGCAGCTGGTCCTAGCAGCAGTAGGTGAATTAATCGTTTTTACTGATGGTTACCAGACACTCGTCGATGCAGGCGTTGCGCCGCCTATCGTTGGTCCAATTTCAGATGGTGATTTCAAAGTTGATGCTTCAATATCTGAGAGAAAGGCAGTATTTCGCGCCGCAATCGAAGAAGAACGTTTAGCCTCACTCACCGGTGATGGTCGCGAGGTTGTTGTTGAACCTCAGGAAGTTAAAAATGTCACAATAGATGATCCTACCCAGCTTAAGGAAGATCTTGACATTGCCGGTCAGGTAAATGTATTTCTCCAAAAGCAAGTTCAGCAGACGCCTGAGCTACGGGGTCGCTCCATCTACATAGCTGGCGACGCAACAGGAAGCCTTTCAATTTTTGTGGACGGCCGTATCTTTGAAACTCCCTCAGATATTGAAGACCAATTGGTTCGCGCTGCCATACAGGAAGCCCTGAAGGCGTGGGAAGCAAGCAAGCAAGCAACTCTATGATAGCGGGGTAGAGCGTTTCTTTTGGAACGGGGTTATTCAGACGGTCTGATTTTGCTGGCGAAATTCCTAACTCAATGCCCGATGATCCTGGTTGCCACTGGAGGACTCAACAATGCATCGAGGGCTGCCAGATAGTACCGGTTTCACCAACAAGATCCGGACTATTTACTGACTCTTGACAGCGGCATGATCCTGCCTTAGGTGGCAGTGCTTATACTTCTTTCCGCTGCCACATGGGCAAGGATCATTTCGTCCTACCTTAGGCGTATCACGCCTTAATTCTACTCCCCTCCCCTTATCTCGCCTTACGACCTGGTAGCCGGCTTGACTTAGTTGCTCCCGGTAAGCCACAGTGGCCTCCTGCTGCTTGATGTATGCTTGATGGCTGGCAATGCGCTGGAAATAATTTTCAACGACTGCTTGATCTATGTTGCTGCGCATATCGGCAAACATCTGGTAGGACCTGCGCTTATATTCAACCTTCGGGTCGTGCTGGGCAATGGCCTCCAGCCCTATCTCCCGGCGGAGATCATCCATTGCCACCAGGTAATCCCGCCACTCTCTGTCTATTGCATCTAGCAGCAGCAAGCGCTGGAAGTTCCTGAATTCATCTTCTCCAATTTTGTCCCGCCAGATCTTTTGCTGATTTTCCACATAATTGCTAAGCGCAACAGCCAGCTCATCATTCTCCAGTGCAGATAAGCTTTCCAGGAGTAATTCCCGAAGGGTAATATCGATATTTTGGCGAAATCCTAATTGTTGCTTTCTTATTGCTTCCTTCGACAGTCCTTCAACATTGAAATGATCGAAGGCATCATTAATCTTCTCAACTGCGGTACCCCAGATTGACTCGCCGTCCTCTTCACCTAATTGCTCAGCGAGAAATGCATTGAAGACATTTTCAACATCTTTAACAAATTGCCTTCTCACATTCTCGCGCATTTTCAGCTGACCCGATGGGCGTCTGCTTAAAATTACACCAAGATTCGGTACAGGGGGTAATAAAGGAATGAACCTACCAGCAGCCTGTAAAAATTGATACAGGTTTATCCCTTCTTCCAAATTCTCATAGGTAAGCTCCATTAAGGCATCGTTTATGTCATCAGCCTTTGCATCCGCCAGCTGAGAGCGATCAATTTTGACAACTCCGGGCAGCAGCCCACGCATCCGAATTAGAATACCGTTAACATTAATATCATCAGTCGCGTCTGTACTGAAGTCCGCAATGGCTCTTTCAATCTCTCCCCCGACAAACTCCGGATAATTTTGAATATAGTTTTCGATTAGCTCATCTATCGCCCGTTCAAACGAACGCGATATTTGAGAATCCAAATCCACATCTTCACTCAGCAGAATCGCGCGTCGTTGTTTGTAGATGGCCTCTCTTTGCTTGCTCATAACATCGTCGTACTCAACGACGTTTTTCCGGATATCAAAATTGTAGCCCTCGATTCTTTCCTGGGAGCTCTCAATGATCCGATCGAGAAGGCCGCTTTCAATGGGCACATCTTCAGGGACATTAGTCCGGGCCATGAAGTTCCTTAATCGTTCGCCGCCAAATCTAAGCATCAAGTCATCTTCAAGAGACAGGAAGAAGCGTGATGATCCTGGATCGCCTTGTCGGGCTGCCCGTCCTCTTAACTGGTTGTCAATCCTTCTCGCTTCATGCCTTTCTGAGCCGATAACATGCAATCCGCCAAGGTCCAATACTTCCTCTTTTTCTTTTTCGGATTGCTCTTTTATCTCTTCAACTCGCTCAATAACAGAATACGGTAAACCAGGGAAGGATTCAGTAAGATGCACGGCCTCCTTTCGATCGTCACTCATAAGGGCGCGGATCAGAGCAGCGCGAGCATTGTAAAGCTTTTCGAAGAGGGTCTCAGCCAGAAAATTGGCTGTCTTTTTTGGATCGCTGGCAGCCACCTGGTAACGTCCGTAAAGATCAAACAATCGAACAGCTTCCTCGACAATTGCTACATCTTTGTCAATCTCCTCAAGGTAATCCCTTGCCTGCCCCAGTTGTCCCACCCTTACCAGTCGCAATACATTCCGTATCTGGTTGTAGTCGATGTCATAGGGTTTTTGCAGGCTTTTTGCCAGGTAGCCAATTACCTGAACCTCTTCAATTTCAACCAGGGCCTTATCAAATTCTTCTTTTGTCTCTTCTAGTGCAGGAACGAGGTCTACGGTTAATCTTGGATGATTCTTTGCATAGGAGATCGCCTCATCAGCGCCATCATTAATAAGCCGGTGGGCTAATTGAATCAAATCGTTTCGGTTAAAGAGCTCCTTTTCTAGCGCTTCAGCTGCCATACCTTCAGGATTGCCCCCAAGCAAAATATCGGTCCCTCGTCCAGCCATATTAGTGGAAATCGTAACCGCATGTTTTCTTCCGGCCTGGGCTATGACCAAGGCCTCTGATTGGATTACCTTCGCATTTAAAACAGCATGATCGATCTTCTTGTCTTGTAATAATTGATGGATCTTCTCAGAATGTTCGACTGAAGTTGTGCCTACCAGAATCGGTCTACCTGTATCTTTCACATCTTTTATCTCTCGAATGATAGCTTGATCCTTGGCCTCCTCACTCCCGTAGATTTGATCAGGAAAATCAATCCGTTTGAAAAATACCTTATCATCTGGATTATCTGGATGGCTGTAAAAGATCTCTTCCCCTCCATCCACTCTATGACTATACTCGACTAATCCCATCGATCCGGAGCTAACGATATATTCGACGTTCGTTGGAAGTGGTGTCACATCCAATCCATAAATATCGCTGAACTCCTCTGAATCCGTCATGGCTGTACCTGTCATACCAGCTAATTTGCCATATAGACGGAAAAAATTCTGAAGCGTAATCGTAGCAACGGTAACATTTTCTCGTTTTACTCGGACGCCTTCTTTAGCTTCAATGGCCTCGTGAAGTCCATCTGAATAGCGTCGCCCCGGCATTAATCGTCCAGTAAAGTCATCTACAATCATCACCAGATCGTTTTGAACGACATATTGTTTATTTCTATGAAACATGTACTGGGCCTTGAGAGCGTTGTCGACGAAATATGTCAAGTGAAAGAACTTGGGATCATATAAGCTTTCACCTGCGTCTGCGTCTATCTCCTGGATTCGCTTCTCAATTTCCGCAATTCCCAGATCGGTCAGGCTGATGCTTCGGCTCTTTTCGTCAATGTCATAGTGACCATTCGGCTCTTCGTCCTCTTCAGCACTATTTCGCTTTAAGCGCCTAACTATCTGGGCAAAACGCACATATTCCTGGCTGGTTCTGCCCGAGGGGCCAGAGATAATCAGCGGCGTTCGGGCTTCATCGATTAAGACATTGTCAACCTCATCGATAATTGCAAAATGGAGCTCCCTCTGCACCAATTCCTCAGGCCGGCGCACCATATTATCTCTCAGATAATCAAAGCCAAATTCACTGCTGATACCATAGGTGATATCAGCTAAATAAGCTTCTGCCCTACTGCAAGGTCGCCAGTGCACTAATCTTTCATCCTCCAACTCCGAACCTGGATTAACATAATCAGGATCATAAAGGGCCGAAAATTGTTGGGGGCCGATGCAACCGACTGTCAACCCAAGAAGGTGGAATATCTTACCCATCCAACCCCCGTCTCGCCTGGCTAAATATTCATTAACAGTTACAAGGTGACAGCCATGACCAGACAAGGCGTTCAGATATAGAGGCAAAGTGGCAACCAGAGTCTTGCCCTCCCCAGTCCTCATCTCAACGACTTCTCCGCGGTGCAGTAAGACGCCACCCATAATTTGGACATCATAGTGGCGCATCCCTGTCCTGCGGACAGAGGCCTCGCGGACCAGGGCAAAAGCTTCAGGAAGAATATCTTCGAGAGGTACGCCATCCTCTAACTGTTCCCGAAACTCAGCCGTTATGGAACGAAGTTCATCATCCGCCGTAGCCTCATACTTAGGCGCCAGATCACTGACTAAATCCACAGTTGGGCGAAGACTTTCCAAATATTTCTGGGTCGGATCACCGACGATCTTTTTGAATATATTTTTAAACATAGACATCTACTATAGATAATTCTCAGGGACGGTGGCCTTACAATAAGCCGCCACTAATGTTAGCGGGATTTGTAACAGAATAGTATTAATTATTCGTTAAAGAGCTCCCCGACGCTGCGGCCCTCGTGTGTGCGGACAATAACCTCACCCAATAATTCGGCAACAGTCAGTATCGTAATGTTAGGCAACATCTTATTTTCCGGTATCGGTATCGTATCGGTGCAAACAATCTCTTTTATCGGTAGTTCTTTTAATCTTTCAATTGCCGGATCAGAAAGGACAGCATGAGCGAACGAAAGGTAGACATCCCTGGCGCCGTTCTCCTTAACAATATTGACTGCCTCCAAAATCGAACCAGCTGTATCGACTAGATCGTCAACAATTATCACGTCTCTGCCAGCCACATTTCCAATTAGGGTAACTGCTTCCCGGTCATCATTATTGCCCACGCGCCGTTTCTCCACGAAAGCTAGCGGCAGCCCCAACTCAGCTGCATAATTTCGTCCACGTTTGGCGAAACCAAGATCTGGCGTTACGACAACGCCTGAATCCAGATTCTTCGATCGAAAATATTCGATCAAAATGTGGAATGTAGTGAGCGAATCACCTGGTATCTTATAGAAACCTTGAATCTGCCCCGCATGTAGATCTAGGGTCATCCATCGATCAGCTCCAGCTACTTCGATCATATCTGCCAGTAATCTGGCGGATATGGGTACCCGTGGCTGATCCTTCTTGTCGCTTTGCGAATAAGCCAAATAGGGAGCCACCAGTGTGATCCTACCAGCCGAATCCCTCTTAAAGCAATCCATGGCGATAAGGCTTTCCATGATATTCCGGTGAACCGGTTTACAATGGCTCTGGATTAAATAAACGTCTTGGCCCCGAACGCTGACATTCAGACGCACCCAAATATTATCATTTGGAAATGTAATTATCTCCCATGGGCTCAGGGGAACACCGATGTAGTCTGCGATCTTGTGTGCCAGTGTTTGGCACCCTGAACCTGCAAATAATTGGATGTCTCCGTACCCAGCTACCGTGTTCATCTCTCTTCTCCCAAGTTTAGCTGGTAGAACAAACTCAGCCACTATCCTTAAGCTGCTGGAAAAGCTTGTCGACTGCAGAATATGGATCTATCTCTCTCCTTGCTACCGCGCCAATAAGCTTATCATGCTCAGCCTGGGTGACAGAATAGTTCAACTGCCTCATCAATCTCGTCGTTAAAAGCGCCTTGATCTCTTTCTGGCTGCGGGTCCGCTCCCTCAGCTCCCACTCACCACTCTTAAGAAGATACTCTTTGTGGGCGCTAATAGTATCAACAATAGGAGATATGCCGACTCCTTCAGAAGCAATTGACTCAAAAACTGGCACTTCCCAGACTAATCCATTATCAACGGGATTAGAAGCCATTTCTTCGATATCCATAACTTTGCCGTGATGGTGAGTGATACCTGTTGATTTATACCCCTTGCCCATCCTTAACATTGCTTTCAGAGCCCTAACAACCCTATCAGCATTAGGACGATCCGCCTTGTTCACGACCATGATGTCAGCAATTTCGAGGATGCCAGCTTTGATGGATTGAATCTCGTCACCCATACCTGGTGTCTCAATCACCAAGGTAGTATGGGCTGTGCTGGCTATATCAACCTCAGCTTGTCCAGCGCCGACTGTTTCGACAAGAATTATATCGAATCCAGCCGCATCTAAGATTTTCACAACATCCCCAGTGGTACGGGCCAGTCCACCAAGGCTTCCCCTTGAGGCCATGCTCCGTATAAAAAGCCCGTCATCTCCAGCCAAATCCATCATCCGGACTCTATCGCCTAACAAAGCGCCGCCGGTGAACGGGCTGCTTGGATCTACTGCAATAATCCCAACCTGGTGATGGCGGCTTCGAATCTCTTTTGTTAACTCATTAACCAGTGTTGATTTTCCCGAACCCGGGGGGCCGGTAATCCCGATAACGTGGGAATTTCCGGTCAAAGGATATAGCTTTGTTATTGCATCCCGGGCGGCAGATTCATCATTTTCAACACGGCTAATCAAACGCGCAATAGCCCTTCGCTGGCCATTTTTTACTTGTTCAATTAGATCGGTCACCAAGAACAACCTCCTCAATCCGGCGGACAATCACCTCACTATTTGTTCCGGGACCGAAAACTTCTGCAATGCCTAATTCCTTCAATTCGGGGATATCGTCATTTGGTATGATTCCACCAAGAAAAACTGGAATGTCAGACATGTTCCTGTCATTCAGTAGATCGAAAAGCCTCCTGGTTAACTCCATATGGGCGCCGGATAAGATGCTCAATCCGATTATGTCAACATCCTCCTGGAGTGCTGCTTCCACAATCATCTCAGGAGTTTGCCTTAGGCCAGTATATATGATCTCCATGCCCGCATCCCTAAGAGCACGGGCAACAACCTTGGCGCCCCGGTCATGACCATCCAGGCCAGGTTTGGCAATCAATACACGAATTCTTCGCTCTTTCATCATTTGTACTCCATCGAACAGGGCGAACCCGATTTCAAAATATTTCTTGACAGGTCAACAATGATGTCGATTTCTGTTGGTATTAGATAATAAGTGAGGCGATCGCGACGAAAGTCCCTACCAAAAATAGATTAGTTCATTTATTTGCTACAACGCCGATTACTGCTGACAATTTGCGCATTTCGTCAACCAGGTTTGGGCAGTACAACGTGTTTTGATTTGGAAAATCCATAGCGATACCATAGCCAACCAGGCGAATTCTCAAGCTATCACGGCCGTCGTATTTGTTGGCCATGCTGACGAGCAAACGACACGCTTCTTGCCAATCGCTTACTGGTTCGATATCAACAACGACTGCCCTCTTCGGTCCTTCATATCCACTATCCCGGGATTGCAAATCCGCCGTTAAGCCTTCTTTGGCGAGAACAGGTTCCTCGGATTGGGCATTTATCACATCTTGACCAAACTGTTCGTCATTCATCCAAAAGTGGACAGCATCATCCAGGTCAGGCATCGGTGGTGGTAGTGGGTGTGACTTCTGGTTGTCTGCTTCCCCAGAACCAACAGCGGGATGTGCGGTTTCATCAAAGAAATGGGAATCGTTATTGGCGTCGATTCCACTGTCGTTTCTCCCTCTCCCACTGTCCGGTTCAGGTAAATGATTTAGATCGATGTCCGTCGTATGGGATAAAGACAAACTGCTTTCGATACTATCAACGACTACTTTCGCTCTATCCTCATTTTCTATCCGGACTTTACCACGAACCAGGTACACCTGGTCGATCTCAACATCCTCCCTGAATTTGGCCCATGTCTTGGGAAAGAAAATAAGCTCGATAGTTCCGTGGAGATCCTCTAAGTTCCCAAAAGCCATGGGGTCCCCTTTTTTGGTCACGTGGGTTCGCAAATAGGTAATCAGACCAAGCAGGACCACGGAACGGCCGTTAAGATTAATATCCAGCTCAATGCTGGGCGTCGTGTCCATTTCCGACATGAGATTTAAGTAGTGGTTGAGAGGGTGTTCGGAGATGTAGACGCCAATTAATTCCTTTTCCCAATTCAACACTTCACGACTATCTATCTTTTTTAACTCCGCTGCCGGTCTAAGAAGCTCAATATCGACATCGAGATTCATACCGGATAAACCCGAGAACAGACTCAACTGTCCAGCCGCAGCGGCATCGTTTGTTGTTCCACTGTGACCAATCAGCCGGTCGAGGCTGTCGAGCATCTGAGGTCGTGTGCCCCATTCATCAAAGACACCAACCTTAATCATTGATTCCAATGCACGCTTGCCAACCCGGCGGAGGTCTACTCGTTCGCAAAATTCTGCCAAAGAGGTAAAAGGTCCGTTTTCCTCCCTTTCTTTTAAAATAAATTCTATCGGGCCAGTTCCTGCATTCTTAATCGCCCCCAGTCCATAGCGAATCACCGACCGCGACCCATCGTCTTCAATATCGAAGTCCAGTGATGCCTTGTTTATCGTTGGTGGAACTACCTCAATATCTAGCCGGCGCGCTTCAGCCAGATAGTGAGCCACTTTTTCGGTATTATTTCTTTCAACGCTCATCAAAGCAGTCATATACTCGACTGGATAATGCGCTTTAAGATAGGCTGTCTGACAGGTTATTACAGCGTAAGCGGCCGCATGCGCTTTATTAAAGCCATAACGAGCGAAGAACTCGATATCTCCCCAAATGGCCTCACATTCATGCTGGGAATATCCCCGGGCCATTCCCCCATTAATAAACTTGGCCCGGTGTTCATCCATTAACTTTCGTTTCTTTTTTGCGACCGCTTTGCGAATTAGATCGGCTTCACCAGGTTTATAGCCGGCAAACTCGCCGGCTATTCGAATAATCTGCTCCTGGTAAACCAAGATACCATAGGTTTCTTTTAAGATTGGTTCCAGGTCCGGATGGTGGTAGGTGATTTTCTTTTTACCATGCATCCTGGCAAGAAAATCGGAAATATTATCCATTGGCCCCGGCCGGAAGAGGGAAATTGCCGCAACGATGTGTTCAAATCGTTTGGGTCTCATTCTCATCATTAAACGGCGCATGCCCGCGCCTTCTACCTGGAACACGCCGGCGACATGGCCCCGGCCCAGCATCTCAAATAACACCTCTGGCTTCTTCTCTGGGTCAGGTCCTACATGACCAACATCATAAGGTATGTTTTCCATGGTATAGATTATTCCACAGCGTTCCTCTATTAGCTCCGCCGCCTGGCGGAGGATGGTCAGGGTGCTGAGACCTAGGAAATCAACCTTTAACAACCCAATTGAATCGAGAATCTCCATCGGCCATTGGGTTACGACGCCGATGCCATCTCCATTACTGGCGCTGCCACTCGTCGGCCGGTGCAGAGGCGTATACTCAAGCAGAGGTTTGTCCGAGATAATGACGCCGGCAGCGTGTGTGGAAGCATGCCTGGCGACACCTTCAAGATTGACGGCCGTATTAACCAATGCTTTTATCTCTTCATCTTCATTATATTTTTGTAAAAGCTCCGAAGAGAAAAATTCATGCTTTGAGTTTAATGCGTCGCCAATTGAGACAGGCTTCCCGGGTATAGCAGGGATTAATTTCGCCAAATTATCAATATCAGACAGGGGAATATCCAGGACCCTTCCCACATCCCGAATCGCAGCCCGGGCGCCCATAGTTCCAAAGGTAATTATTTGAGCTACCTTATCTGAACCATATTTCTGTATCGTGTACTCTATCATTTCATGCCGGCGATCATCTGGATAATCAAGATCGATATCTGGCATTGAAACCCGGTCCGGATTCAAGAAACGTTCGAATATCAATCCGTTGGCTATGGGATCTATTCCGGTAATGCCCAGCGTATAAGCCACTACCGAACCAGCCCCAGAACCCCGGATGTTCCACCAGATATCTTTTTCCCTGGCGAACTCGCAAAGATCCCAGACGATCAGGAAGTAGGCCGCAAAGCCCATGCCAATAATAATTTTTAACTCATAGTCCAGCCGTTCCCTCAGCTCTTTATCGTTGGCGGCTTTCTCTTTTCCATAGCGCTGAACTAAACCCTCCTCACACAAATAACGCAGGAAGGAATCGGTTGTGTAGCCTTCAGGCACATCAAATTTAGGGAGATGGTATCCGGCGGGTACGGGATCGACATCACACATTTCGGCGACGAGTAACGTGTTTTCTAGGGCTCCAGGAATGTGGCCAAAAAGCTTTTCCATTTCCAGATACGATTTTAGATAATAACCCTGATCAGACATCCGCATCCGGTCTCTAGCAGATACTGATTTTCCGGTCTGGATACATAGCAGTACGTCGTGGGGATTCGCTTCCTCCGCTATCGTATAATGAACATCGTTGGATGCCAGGAACCGCAGGTCGTATCTGGTAGCTAATTCCATTAATTTCCGGTTGACCATATTTAGCTCAGGGATGTTATGGTCCTGGAGTTCAATAAAGAACCTTTCTCGACCGAAAACGTCTACATACCAGCTCATCAGCGAATGTACTTTCTTAAGATCTCCTCGATTAATCGCTCTTGGGATCTCGCCAGCCAGGCAGCCGGTTGTGGCAATGAGTCCCTGGCTGTGGGCCTCTAGGAAATGATGGTCTGTCCTCGGCCGGTAGTAGAAACCTTCTAATTGAGCTGTGCTGACAATTTTTAGTAGATTGTGATATCCAGTCCGGTTCTGAGCTAAAAGTAGTAGATGGTATCTTTCACGATCCTTTTCGACTTCCTTATCCTTGAGCCCACGAGCAGCAACATAGCTCTCAACCCCGACAATTGGTTTTACACCCTGTTTTATACAGGCCCGATAAAACTGTATCGTGCCATACATGGTCCCGTGGTCGGTCAGGGCAAGGGCAGGCATTTCCAACTCCTTGGCCCGCTTCGCCAGATGATTGATCCGGCTTAATCCGTCCAATAACGAATATTCACTGTGAACGTGGAGATGAACAAATGAGTTCTTACTGGCGGTCATTTTTTAAATTACGAAGCAAAATATAATTTCCCCCAGAAACGCTGTAAAAATAGTCTAACCTGTTTTGTTGTAGTAACCCGCGTAGTATAACACAGGACATTCGCAGACGGTCGTACCTTCCTTAAAGATCCTTGATATTTTAAGGATGATTCAGGAGGTAGGAGGTCGATGATCAATTCAATGATGTTTAATTGCGTCGTTTCATCACTACGGAAAAATAAGGGCATGGATCAATATCTTGAATTATAAATAGAGTAAAACTAAGCTACAAAGCGCAGTTAGCAACGTTAAAAAAATTGAAAACCGGAACATGTTTGGTCCCTGGTAATTTTTGAACGAATTAGGTAGAAAGCAATATCCAACAGCAGCTATCAGCGTTCGACTATCGGCAGGCACCAGGTATGTATAGAAGGTTTCATCGATTACTTAATCAGATAAGCCCAAAGAGTCGGCCGCCCACTCCAACTCGAGTTCCTCCAACGTATCCCTGCGTGGTACGCCGGTAGCTTGGTCCCAGCCGGCCTGCTCGTAATACATCTCAAGGCCAGCCATTAATTCGTCCTCAGACAAGATTAAGCCATCAGATCTTCCTCCCCTCAAGGGGTGTTTAAACAGCTTTTCCGGCAAGTAATCATCGTTCTTTGTTAACCCCTCGCGAGCGTTTAGCGCCCTCATCAGGTTTAAACGGCGGCGGCCGTAAGTCTGGATATCTTCAACTGTAACATCCCAACCAGTGGCGATGGCCAGCAGTTTGGCCATATCGTTCGGACCAAACAGCTGCCAGGCCGGTCCGTAGACGAACTGGCAAAGAGTCATCGTATCCAAGGCGCTGTAATTGTATTGAGTTACAAGCGCGAATTCGATTTTCTCCTCGTTGATTACCTTAGGGTGTTGGGGTGAATTTAACCCTAATTGGCTTAAAAAGCGTTTATAACCAGGGCTGTTATCCGAGCCCGCATATAACTTAGGATGGTACATCGGATCATGCTCTGAAGATTGGTGATCGGCGCCAAATGGGTTCACCGCGTAGATCACGCTCAAGCTTCGTTTAACGTGGGGCATATGGGCTGGCAGCTCCTGCCCTTTGACGGTTAATAGGTATTCATGCCCTTTACCTAAACGATCAGCAGCCTTTGCTGATCCTTCCGCCAGGATATCGCCAAATCCTTCCCGTTTTAAAGTGCTTTCCAACAGTTCGATCATTGAAGGAGCATCGCCGAATTTAAGTGTCAGGCCGCCGGTATCTTCCTTATTAATAATCCCAAGTTCGAAACACTCTATAGCCCATGACAACGTCGCCCCGCAGGAGATAGTATCAACACCATATTGATTGCAAAGTTGGTTTGCGTAGGTGACCGCATGCAGATCGTCGACGCCGCAATAAGAACCAAAGGTAGCAATGGTCTCATATTCGGGTCCGCCATATTCAGGCACTAACTTGTGATCTCGCCATTCCGACTCAACAACCCTTTTGCAGCGCACGATGCAGGCGTAACAGGTATCACGGCCGATCTTATCCTGTTTTCCTTCGGCCGCGCCTCGCAGAAGCTCATCATAGAGGCGTTCACCGCTGAGCGATTCAGCCTTCTGAAGCGTTGGCATGACGCCAGAGCGCCAATTGAAAGCCGGCAGCCCTCCAGCGCCAAAGTTGGCCATCACCGTGTCGGGTGTGCCGTACCGGCCAAGCTCTTCCATGTCACTTTGCGGAAATTCCTTTGTGCCCTTCCGCACCAGGCCTGTTAGGCCCTTTCTATCGGCCGGCGCAACTTTCTGTGTGCCCCGAACGACTATCGCTTTTAGCTTCTTGCTGCCCATAACCGCGCCAACGCCTGTGCGACCCCAGGCCCTATTACTCATATTCATTATGGCTGCGAAGTTTGCCAATTTCTCCCCGGCTGGCCCTATCTGAGCAATCTCAATCCGTTTGTCACCGAGCTCTTCTTTCAGCATTATGTCAACATCGTGAGTCAGCTTGCCCCACAAATGAGAGGCATCCCTCAGTTCAGCCTGGCCGTTATTCACCCAAAGATAAACCGGTGAATCTGACGAACCTGTGATGACGATTGCATCGAATCCAGCAAATTTCAATTCCGCTGGCCAGAAACCGCCCGCCTGGCTGTCGGCGACGCCGCCGCTGCTTGGTGAAAGGCAGGTTATGGTACAGCGGCTCTGGCCGCTAATTGGCAGACCGGTAGTTGGACTGACTGCGAAAACCATGGAATTCTCCGGCCCCAATGGATCAGCCCCTGGCGGCGAATTATTCCAGAGGTAATAAAGGCCCATCAAACTGCCCCCAAGATAGCGGCGGTAAAAGGATTCATCTGGTGCATCGATATTGATGGACTTGTTAGTCAGGTTAACCTTTAGTACTTTTCCGCTGAAACCGAAGGGCATTCACTACTCCTTTTGAACTTCATCAAAATTGGAACTGCTATTTGCAGGCTTACGATCCAGATGAACATCCGAATTATCCAAATTTTCCTTATTCCTATTATCGAGGTCTAGCTTCTTTAATCGATAGAGCACATCCTGGGTCAACATTCTATGTTTACTGGCTATATCGGCCTGGAGACCAAATAGAGCGATGATTACGCCGACTAACAATAATCCTATTCCAATGGTCACCGATTGGGTGAAGCGACCGATGCCGCGCAAACCAATAAGATAAAAAATCCCAAAACGAACCAACAAAATAATGCCAGCAACGATGAAGGGCGCAGCAATATAACTGAAGGTTCTTAGCGGTTCGTAAAAAGCATACAGTCTTATGATTGTGCTGGCCTGGGCCTTTACAAAGTGCCAGGCACTGTTTTGCAATCTCGATGGTCTCGTTGGCGGGTTGGTCGCTACAGGAACGCTCTCGATTCGCAGTCCCAGCTTCCCCGCCTGAATAATCGTGTCCAGGGTGTAGCTGTACCTTGTTAAGACGTTTAACCTCAAGGCAGCTTCCCTTGAATAGGCTCTAAACCCGCTTGGTGCGTCGGCTACTTCAGTTCCGCTGACGGTCCGAACCAACCAGCTTCCCAGGCCTAACAACCTCTTTTTTAAGCCAGAAAAATGGGGTGATTGATCAACCTGGCGATCGCCGATAACAATGTCAGCCCGTCCCCTCAGGACTGGGTCGACCAGCTTTGGAATTGATTCGGCCGGATACTGGTTGTCACCATCTGTGTTTACAATTATGTCTGCGCCAAGGGCCAGGGATCTTTCAATTCCAGTGGCAAATGTCTGGGCTAAACCGAGATTGCGCGTATGGCGATAAATATGATTTACGCCAAGAGCTTCAGCAACAGCCACGGTATTATCCTCACTGCCATCATCGATAACCATTGTTTCGATTATGTCAATACCTTCAATGGCTTTTGGCAGTCCAGATAAGGCATCAGCCAGTGTATCGGCTTCATTGAGACACGGGATTTGAACGATGAGTTTCACAGGTTGGATTGTAAGTTCTGCCCAAGGTGAGGGCAAGTCGATTATCGGCCGAGATAATTCTTATCCATTGATTATTTCGTCAAGCTCATACCATGGAAGCCCGTCCCAAAGGTATTTGTCGAGATTTATTCTTAGCTCTTCGCTGACAGGCACGCCTTCTTTCCGCAGCAGATCCGCCTGCATCTGGGCTCCAAATTCTCGATTAACTATGCTGATCCTTCCTTTGCTGTTGATAACCCGCTGCCAGGGAATATCATTATATCCCTGGTCATCCTTTTTATCTTTTAGGGCTCTCAAGGCATAACCAACCGCCCTGGCCGCGTTGGGAGCTCCCAGCATATCTGAGATTCGGCCGTAGCTGGTCACTTTACCTCGCGGGATTTGCCTGACAACGGCATAGACCTGTTCGTAAAAATTTTTACTATTCATAGAAGTGGACATTAATTTAAAAAGTAAGCGTTTAAGCCACCTCAAGCGCGCTTTCACTGCTGGTTTTTAATTCCCGGACAGCAATAGACGAATGTCATATTTTCACCATGACTTTCGTCACTACTTAGGGTAATCTCTGCTGGTAATATAACGATGAATACAACCAGTAACAAGCCACCGGCCGTTCGTAACTGAGCGAGAGTCAAACGGTGAGGATGTAAAGATTGGTTTGGGTGTGCAATCTAGAGATTGCCCCAACCACCTAAAATTAGAGTCTTTGCACTCCGCTAACAACTTTCGGTACGGTGGCTTAGATACAGTTTTTCTTTTTTTACAGGGTCACTTGGTTCTGGCCAGATGCACGAGAATATAATTTAAAGGCACATAGCGCAGCCTCCTCAAAACCGCTAGAAGTCTCGTGCAGTATGCCTTGGGCCTCCAGTGTGGCCCTGTATCTTTTGGTAATCGGACCTATTGGAACCGGCTCCCGGCCGGCATTAACTGGGGATGCCTCAGAGTCCACCCGGAGTACAGCTGGCTGCAGCTGTCGCTGAACTAGAAGATGTTTTCACCCGGCTTGAAATGAGGGACAGCTTCTTCTTAACGTTATTGCTGCTGCAATCCGGGCATTGAATCTCGGCTTCGGATTGCGATAATCGGACAAGTTTATCAAACGATAGGCCACAATCACGGCAATAAAATTCGTAAATTGGCATAATTTCTTATTCCTTCAGAAATAAGGCAACCCGGCTTAATCGCGCCTGGGCTTCCTCGGCAGTTTGGCGAAACGAGGGATCGTCCACGATATCCATCATTCGCAGTGGGTTAACGATTGATATATCAACCTTGCCATCACCCGCTTCGAGTACAGTCACATTACATGGAAGTAACAATTCCATCTCTTGAATAGCGCTAAGCGCTTTATGGGCAAGCATCGGATTGCAGGCTCCTAATATCCGGTATCGTGGATAATCGATGCCTAGCTTACTCTCCATTGTAGCCTGAATGTCTATCTCGGTTAAGATACCGAATCCTTCTTCTTTTGGAGCCGATGCAACTCGATCCAGAACTGTATCAAAATCATCCCCCAGTACCACTTTAAAACCTAGCTGTTCTTTTTAAGCTGCAAACATCACTTCCTCCGTATAGACTCGTCTCGAGTGATTAGATGCAGCGAATGCAAAGAAGTTACAAATTGGCCCAGGCATCTTGCCCGGCATCTTGCCCGGCATCCTGGTCAACCAGCCAAACTGTCCGGCCATTTTCTGGCCTTATTCGCTGAACTGGCCACTTTTCCAGATCTGTGGGCCCGTTCAAAGCAGCATCTAACGCAGCTGCTTTACGCGATCCGGAGACCAGAAAAATGATATTCCGCGCGGAATTTATGGCTAAGGGGGTCATAGTAATCCGGGATGGTGGCCTGTCCCCGTAGTCAGCTGTTACGGCCATAACAAGGCTGTTTTTTTCCTCTTGCCGGATCGGACCAGGAAAGAGCGAGGCAGTATGGCCGTCATCCCCCAAACCCAAGAAGATGAGATCAAAACGAGGCCATTCCCCTTCTTGTCCTGAAAAACTCTTGAGTAAATCGCAATATTCTTCGGCCGCCAATCGCGGCTCCAATTCACCACTGATCCGGTGGATATTGTCTTCAGGAACTGGTACATCTTTCAAAAAAGTCCTCCAGGCTTGTCCGGAATTGCTCTCAGCGCTATTTAAAGATACTGACCGTTCATCCCCCCAATAAACCTGGGTTTGCGGCCAGGGCAAGGAGGAACTAAAGGGTGGTATGGAGAGAAGCCGATAGAGAGTCTCTGGTGTTCGTCCTCCGGACAAGACCAAATGAAAAACTCCCCGTTTTGATACAGCATCTAGAGCAATTTGAGACAATCTCTCAGCCGCTGCCTGGCTAATCGCCTGGAGGTCAGGCAGCACAATTACCTCGTATTTTTGTTGGTCCATAATTTCCTCATTCAATTGGGTTGATTTATAGATGAGATCAGACCACAGCGGCCGAATTGACTTTCCACAGACCATAACTGGCAGCCCCGTAGATTGCGGCCAGTGGATTTGTAATGACGTTTATTTGAACGTGCCAGAGAATATCCGATAAGCGACCTTTTCGAGTAAAGGCATTGAGAAAGATGTCGTTCTTTAGCTGAGGAAGGATCCGCGGCGGTATCCCGCCCGCCAGGTAAACTCCGCCGGTTGCCAGGATCTGCAAGGCGAGATTTCCGGCTTCACTACCTAGAATGCCTAAGAACATTGATAAAGTCGCCTGGCAAATTTCTGCAGTGCCTGCAATCGCTGAATCAACAATTATAGGCGTCCAATCCTCGCTGTCCCCCAGCGCCTTCTCCAGCCATTTAGGAACTGGAAAACGGTTGGTCTCCCTAAAGAAATCAAATATATTGGGGATGCCAATTCCAGAGCAGACGCGTTCATAGCTGACATGCTGATATTTTTTTTGAAGATAACCAAGCAAAGCCAATTCTTCGGCCGTTGCCGGGGCAAAATCGGTGTGACCTCCTTCACTGGGAATTGGACGATATCTGCTGCCATCCCAAAATAAAAATGCTTCTCCAAGTCCTGTTCCTGGAGCAATAATTGCAATCGGACCCTTCTCCAGCTGCTTACCGGGTTTAATGATTTCGATATCCTCAGGTTGCAGCGTTGGAACAGCCATAGCGATGCTTTCGAGATCATTTAATAAGTGAACAGCAATTCCATCCAGGCAGCTTGTTAATGTCTTTTTATCTACTGCCCATGGAAGGTTGGCGCCTGCTGCCCTATTATCCCGAACTGGGCCAGCGACGCCGATGGCTGCAGCTTCCGGTGCTGCCTGGTGTTTGGCTAAGAAATTAGATACGAGGTCCTCGAACGTTAAAAAATCGCTGCTCGGATATCGTTCGATCGCCAAAGGATTGTGAGGTCCAAACTCTTCAGAAAAAAGACCCAAGACAGTTTTTGTACCACCAATATCGCCTGCGAGCAGCATCGATTAAACTCTAATTATTGAGTCTTCACTTCCAAATTCATTTGGCTCGTACCCATCCGCCTGCCAATCATTTTCCCACCGGTCGCCATCGAGCCAGTAGCGGAATCGATAGGAATATCCTGATTCGAGGCTGATGGTTACACTGAAGCTGCCATCCTTAAGCTTTTTCATTGGATATAGTGACTTATCCCAATTATTAAAATCACCGCACACATAGGCTGTGCTGCTCTCGACATCGGCGGGAAGTTTGAATGTTACCCGGCAGGTTTTGCCAGTTTGACTGTAATTCTTTTTTAACATACTAAATCTCCAAATTAGTTAGATAATCATCTGGTTGGCTAACGCTCGCCAAATGCTGATTTGATCCCGGCAACTCTAGGCTTTTTTTGTCCCCTGGGTTACGGTTTAAATTTGCTGTAATTATACAATAATCATTTAGCGAGGCTTCTATGAGGATATTAGGTTAATGGATAAATCATATGATTTTATAATTATTGGCGGCGGTTCTTCGGGCTTGGTGGCCGCCGATTTTGCGGCCGAACTGGGTTTAAGCGTTTGCCTGGTGGAAAAGTCAAGGATTGGTGGTGACTGTACCTGGGCCGGCTGCATTCCAAGTAAGGCGCTGCTTAAGGTTGGAAAGGTTGCTCATTCTGCCAAAGTCGCCGGCCAATACGGAATAAAAGTGAACTCTGTTAACACCAATATGGTACAGGTTCGTGATTATGTCCGGAAATCTATCGAAACAGTCTACAAACACGAAACGCCGGAAAAACTTTCTGAAAAAGGCATCGATATAATTATTGGCGCTGCCCGTTTTATCAATCCGCACACGATTAAAGCTGGTAACTTAACTCTGACCGGAAAAAAGTTTCTAATTGCAACTGGTGCAGGGCCATATATCCCTCCAATTGTTGGGCTAGATAAGGTCCCTTTTTTAACCTACGAAACTATTTTTGATAACGATGTATTGGCCAAACATCTTATAGTGATTGGCGCTGGGCCTGTCGGCGTCGAAATTGCTCAGGCCTATAGACGGCTGGGGTCCATGGTCAGCATTATCGATGTAGATCTTTTGCCCAACTATGACAAGGAGGCTTCCAAGGTCTTGCTGTCAGTCTTTGAACGGGAAGGGATTAAATTTTTGCCAGGGTTGTGCATTGATGCAGAGATGGATGGGAAGAACATCATTATTGGTACTGGCAGCAAAAAAATCAAGGGCGATATGCTTCTTATTGCCGCAGGCCGCAAACCCAGATTTATTGACCTGGACCTGGAACAAGCTGGTGTTAAATACAATGATGGTGGTATCGAGGTCGATAAATATTTACGCACAAGCGGCCGTCACATTTTTTCCGCTGGAGATGTTGCGGGCAGCGCTCAATTTACCCATGTTGCAGGCTGGCAGGGGTTTGTCGCTGCCCGTAATGCACTGCTGCCCGGAAAACAAAATGCCTTGCGTCCGATATTAGCCTCTGCAATCTTTACTGATCCGGAAATTGCCCAGGCCGGCTACACTGAAGCAGAAGCTCGTAATCGATTTGGTCAGAATGTCCATGTAAAACGAGTCAATATGAATAAGAGCGACCGGGCAATCATCGAAAATAGCCTTTATGGATTCACCAAGGTTGTCCATAAATCAAATGGGACCATTCTTGGCGCTACTATTGTTTCTGAAAGAGCGGGTGAAACAATCAACGAATTTGTTCTAGCCATGGAAAAAGGACTCAAAATTGACGACCTGGCAACGACCGTTCATGTCTATCCTTCCTATAGTGTGGATACTATGCGACTGGCCGGAGATATTTCCTTGGACCGTTACTTAAGTGGTCTTACTGGCTCAATAATTCGCGGGGTGGCCCACCGTTTTGTTTAGTAATTTTCCTCAGCCAACTATCTAAACTACCCTGGTTGGTCCTCTTTTTCCCACTGTTTGCTTCTAGTATATCCCTACCTGTTAGAAAAATAATCCCCGTCTTCATCCCATAATAATTTCTATTTATTGCCCCATCATATCTTTTTGTTAGAATCCTGAGTCTAGATGTATTGTTGCTGTTCTATCCATGTGCTATAAAAGAGATAGGTTTCTCAAACACCACTTTCTCGGGACATTTTTATATGCTTAGTGACTGGCAATTTATTGCCTTGTTCGCGGTAATAGCCATCATTTTTCCTGGCGCTCCATTGATGATGGCGAGCCTGATCAATCCGAAGAAGCCCAACCCGATCAAACAGCAGACTTATGAATGCGGCATGGAGACGGTGGGAGACACCTGGATCCAGTTTAAAGTCCAGTATTATATTTTCGCGTTAATTTTTGTGGTCTTCGACTTGGAAGCTGTATTCTTGTTTCCAATCGCCTCCGCCTTTGATCAATTAACCCTGTTCGCCATATTTGAGGTAGTCCTATTTGTGGTCATCTTACTCGTTGCTTTAGGATACGCGTGGCGTCGTGGCGCGCTAGAGTGGTTCTGAATAAGATTCATGTGCCAAATCACCAGGTGATTCACATTTTTTACACGCCTGGGGTTTGTTTGCGAGAGGGTGACCGGAGCAATAAATGAGCTTCAATATAATTGATTTTCTCGAAAGTGTGCTGACGTTGTCAATCGCTGATTATCTACGAGATGTCTGGGCAGGAGATATGCCCAACTGGCTGATCGAAGTCATTATCGATGTCGTTGGCATACTCATTGTTTCCACTTTCCTTTTGATATTAACCCTTTACCTTGTCTTGATCTTACGAAAGGTGCTGGCCCGAGTTCAGGATCGCATTGGCCCTAACCGGGTTGGGGGGCGCTACGGCCTTCTTCAGACTGTGGCTGATGCTATTAAATTGATAACCAAAGAGGACCTCATCCCGTCCGGTGCGGATAAATTGGCTTTTAATTTAGCGCCGATTATAACGGTAATTGCTGCTCTGCTCATGTGGGCGGTCATTCCGTTTGCCCCGGGCTTGACTGGCGCAGATATCAATGTTGGCGTTTTCTACGTTTTGGCTATCAGCTCAGTGTCAGTTGTGGCCTTACTGATGGCGGGTTGGGGTTCAAACAATAAATATGCCCTGCTGGGAGCTTTTCGTGCTGTCGCTCAATTGGTCAGCTATGAAGTGCCGATGATTATGGCCCTTATCATCCCCATATTATTAGCCAGCTCAATGTCAACTCAGACGATCGTCGAATCGCAGTCGGTCTGGTATATCGTCGTTGTACCTCTGTCAGCGCTGATATTTATCATCTCAGCCATGGCTGAGCTGGGCCAAACTCCATTCGACCTCTTGGAAGCTGAATCTGAGATCGTGGCTGGTTATCACATCGAATACAGCGGCATGAAGTTCGCCTTATTCTTTCTCGCCGAGTTTATAAATGCCTTTTTCATGTCAGCTCTTTTTACTACGATGTACCTGGGTGGGTGGCGAGGTCCTGGCGCAGCGGCTTATCCATTATTGGGATTAATCTATTTCATGATCAAGACTTTCCTCGTTTATCTATTCCTCATTTGGGTCCGGGGGACTTTGCCCAGGGTTCGAATCGATCAATTGTTATACTTTAACTGGAAATTCCTCGTACCCCTCGTCCTAACGCTGATTCTTGTTGTTGCTGTTGTGGCTAAATTAATACCACCAGATGCTAATGAGTGGCTTCAGGCGGGAATCTTATTGGTTGTAAACATCCTCCTTGCTGTCACTGCCTTAGAGTTCGTTAGACGTTACGCACGCAGTCGTAGGCAAGCGGTAGAGGACGATGCGGAATCATTAGGAGGTGCTGCTTCTGCCTTATCGGGAGCAGCGGATTGAGAAACTTAGACGTGCGATTTATCGAAAAAAACAGCCTGTCACCTTATTTACCGGCCAGCGAATAATAATGACAATTCAACAAATCATATTTATCTTGATTAGCGCCTTTACTTTATTTATGGCTTTAGTAGTTGTAGTCGACCGCAATTTATTTAGAGCAGCAATAGCCATGATGGCCTCTTTCTTAGGTGTCGCCGGTCTCTATGTGCTCCTTGAGGCTGGATTTTTAGCTGTCGCCCAGCTCCTCGTGTACATTGGCGCCATTTCAATCCTGGTGATTTTCGCGATTATGATGACCCGCCGGCTTATGCAAACCCACGAATCCCCCTTCAACAGCCAACCTATCTGGGGAATGATTGGGGCTGCGCTGACCTTTGTTCTTTTAGCGCTTGTTGCCATCAGAACCTGGCCCCAATCTGATTTCCCAGGACCAGCACCAGTTCCAGCCTCTGTTTTAGAAGGAAACGTTACACAATTAGGCTTGATGTTCGTCCGCCCAGATCAATTAGTCCTGCCCTTTGAATTGGCCTCTGTATTACTTTTAGCCGCCCTAATAGGTTCTATTGTGATCGCCTGGCCAGAGAAAAAATCATGATTCCTTTGTGGTGGTATCTGGTTGTTGCCGCATTACTTTTTTGCATAGGTTTGTATGGTGTTATGGCTAGAAGAAACGCCGTCGCCATCTTGATGGCAGTAGAGCTCATGCTTAATGCGGTGAATATCAATCTTATCGCTTTCTGGCGATACACGGATCCGGCGGACACCACCGGGATGGCCTGGGCAATTTTTGTGCTTGCTGTTGCTGCTGCGGAGGCCGCTGTTGGTTTGGCATTGATTATCTCGATTTACCGCTCGCGTGACTCTGTAGTCGCCGAAGAGCTTGATACTCTGAAATATTAATATGCGATCAGGTTTAATAACCTTTTGAGGATGCGTAGATGAGTGAAGAGCTGTTGACCGTTTTTACCTGGCTGACTCCAGCTGGTCCATTGCTCACCTTTTTTGTCATTATCTTACTTTTCAATCGGTTTAAGACCTTGAGCTGGGTCCTGGCCTGGTTAGGTATCCTGAGCTCTTGGATTTTTGGCTGGACAGTTGCTTTCAATATCATTGGAGATTTCTTCGAGAATTACGAGCATCTTGTCGAAAATCCAACGGTTGTTGCCAGTTCGATTGCATGGATTCCGGCGGGTACTTTTCAACAGTGGCTGCGCATCGGCGTTGCCGCTGACGCCTTAACCGCGATTATGCTCATCATGGTGCCCTTTGTTACTACAGGTATCTTTGTTTACAGCGTTGGCTATCTGCGCTGGGGAGAAGGCCGCGGGGTAAATCCGGTTAAGGGTAAACCTAACCATGATGGGATCGATCCGCTCTTCTCTCGCTTTTTTGCCTTTATGAGCCTGTTTGCGGGAGCCATGCTGCTGCTGGTTGTGGCCGATGATTTATTGCTCCTCTTCATTGGCTGGGAGCTCATGGGCTTGTGCTCTTATCTATTGATCGGTTTTTGGTACGCGCGAACCTACGATAATCCTGAGGCGACGCCTCCCAGGAAGGCCGCGGTAAAAGCGTTTTTGACTACCCGGATAGGCGATGTCTTTATGCTGCTGGGCATCGTCTTCTTCTATAGAGTTTTTGGTACCCTGACATTTACCGACGCCTTTACGGCCGAGAGCCTTGAAAACGCCGTGAATCTCATCGGAGTTGGACTAATCGCAGTTATGGTGCTTTTGTTGTTCGCTGGAACCGTTGGCAAATCAGCTCAATGGCCGCTCCATGTTTGGTTGCCAGAAGCTATGGAAGGCCCAACGCCTGTTAGCGCGGTAATTCATGCCGCTGCCATGGTTTCGGCCGGTGTATACCTTATGTTACGCCTCTTTCCCTTAGTAGCAGTCGCCATTGATACTGTGCCTCAAGCTGGCATCATCATCGGCGGCATCGGCGCTTTCACAGCCTTTATGGCCGCAACAATCGCTGTAACCCAAAATGATGTAAAGAGAGTTTTAGCCTACTCGACCATATCGCAGCTTGGCTACATGATTGCTGCTATCGGCGTTGGGGCCTACATCGCTGCTGCCTTCCACCTTATCACCCATGCATTCTTTAAGTCGACGCTGTTCCTGGGTTCTGGCTCTATCATTCATGGCATGGAACATGGCGCTGAACACGTTCACGATCATCACACTGACCCTCAAGACATGACCAATATGGGAGGGCTTCGTAAAAAAATGCCCTTTACCTTCTGGACATTTTTGATCGCTGGTTTTGCTTTATCTGGCTTTCCAATCATCACTGCTGGTTTTTGGTCAAAAGATGAGATATTGGCCGAGACATGGTTTGAAGGAGGTCAAGGTGAAGTATTGGCCTTCATTATCTTCTGGGCCCTAGTTATTGGCGCATTTTTGACCGCTTTCTACACCATGAGGCAGATATCGATGGTCTTCCTTGGCAATAGCAGAACTAAGCTTGCCGAACATGCCCAGGAGAGCAATAGATTCATGGTTGTTCCTCTAGTTGCTCTGGCATTCTTTGCAGTTACTCTTGGCTGGGGCGGCATTCCCGAAGATTTCCCGATTTTTGGTCCAATACTTAAAGAAAATTTCTTCCATGAATTCGTTGGTACAACGGTAGAGGCAACACTAGAGGAACTAGCTGAGCTTGGTGTAATCAGCGGGGGCATAGAGGCTATCCCAACCAATAACTTCCCATTGATTGCCTCAATTACTGTGGCCCTTAGCGGTCTCTTCCTTGGTTGGTGGGTATACGGCCGAAAATCACTCGAAACAGGCCAGCAGGATCCTTTAGTCCGGCCGCTCGGCCCTTTGTACACATTTCTGTTTCACAAATGGTGGTGGGACGAGTTGTATCAGAAGGTAATTATTCAGCCAACCAAAACGTTTTCGCGTAAAGTAGTTTACGAATTGGTGGACAAGGGCATCATCGATGGAACCTTGCACCTCATCGGCCGGTCCGTATTCCGGCTGGGCTATTACATGAAACGGTTCGAGGAAGTCGTGATTACCGGAGGCGTCGATTGGCTGAAGGACCAGGTCTTATCACTGGCTCAAGAATTTCGAACAATCCAGACTGGACGGATTCAAGAATATATACTCGTTTCCGTGTTAATCGGGTGGGCCTTAATCGTTGTTGTTCTATTAATTAATTCTGGTGTATTGGATGGCATTTTAAATTAGCCGGTAGGAATTATGGAGTTTCTTCAAGAGAACATTTTATTGCTCATCGTATTTACTCCACTGGCGGCGGGTTTATTTATATTATTGCTGCCAGATGACGAGAAAACCTTGATCCGCTGGTTGGCTCTTATCTTGAGCTTCATCCCTCTAGCCTTCACCCTTTACGCCTGGTTTAACTACAATCGCTGGGAAGCTGGATTGCAGTTTCAAATATTCGCAGAATGGTTTCCATCAATAGGCTCCAATTTTCATCTTGCGGCCGACGGAATCAGCCTGCCTATGTTACTGCTGACCACCATATTGACTCCCCTGGCGATATTGACTTCGTTCAACATCGATGAGCGCATCCGCGTCTATATGTTTCTGTTTCTTCTCTTGGAAACAGCGATGTTAGGTCTTTTTGTTTCCATGGACCTGGTCATCTTTTTCATCTTTTGGGAGCTTGGCCTGGTGCCAATGTATTTCCTTATCAGGCATTGGGGAGGTAAGGATAGACGTTACGCTTCATTCAAGTTCATTATTTACACTATGGCTGGAAGCCTTGGGCTGCTTCTTGCAATCCAGGTAATCGGCTTGTCAATGGGTACATTTGACATCATTACTTTAATGGACCGTTGGGTAAATTTCCAATCAGATACATTGCCTAATACGGGCTTACCAGTTGATGTTGTTAAGAACGTAGCCTTCTGGGCCTTTGTCATTGCCTTCGCCATTAAGATACCGATATGGCCCTTTCACACCTGGCTGCCTGACGCTCACACAGAAGCGCCAACGGCCGGATCGATGATCCTGGCAGGCGTCCTCCTTAAATTAGGAGCATATGGCTTCATAAGATTGGTAATACCACTGTTTCCTGAGCAAGCCCATGTAGCCGCTGGCGTACTGGCCATTGCCGGCATGCTCAGTATTATTTTAGGCGGTTATGCAGCCTTTGGTCAGTGGGATTTTAAGCGTCTTGTTGCCTATTCCTCGATTAGTCATATGGGTTTTGTGGTCCTCGGCATTGCCGTAATGGCCTGGGTATACGGCGCTGAAGCCACAAATGGAAAAATGGTTAGCGATGCCATTTACGCTACAAACGGTGCTGTTCTGCAGATGTTTAATCACGGTCTCTCTGCGGCCGCGATGTTCTTTTTGGTTGGCGTCGTCTATGAAAGAACCCATACCCGCCAATTGAAGGAGTACGGTGGAATTTGGACAGTTGTTCCATTTTTCGGCGCCGCCCTTGTATTTACGAGTATGGCTTCTCTAGGATTGCCAGGTTTGAACGGCTTTGTCAGTGAATTTATGGTTGTTCGTGGTGCCTGGAATCCATTTACTATTCAGCTAGCCCTTTCAATGCTGGGTCTGCTCATGACCGGCGCTTACATCCTCAAGGGAATTGGTTTCACTTTACACGGCCCCCTAAATCCAAAGTGGAAAAACTTGAAAGATATGACCATGCGGGAGCATTTAGTCATCTGGCCCCTGATGATTCTGATGTTGAGCATAGGCGTATGGCCTCGTTGGATATTAGCGATTATTAACGACACAGTCACAAGGATCTTCACCTGATTATTTTATCGAGAAACAGACAGGAATCGACGATTAAAGTTCGAGATTAACGACTATGGAATTTCCATTTCTGTCAACTATTGTTTTAACACCTATCTTTACAGCAATTATTATTTTGCTGCTGCCAAAAGAGCGAAAAGAAAATGCGCGAATGTTGGCCCTGGCGGCGATGGCTATGGGCTTATTATTGGCTCTATTTGTATACATCGACTACTACAATAATTTGCCGCCGAAGGACACGCCTTGGGCTGAATCGCTGGCATTTCTGGAATTTTACGAGTGGATACCCAGCATAGGCCTGAATTATATTATTGGTGTGGATGGGCTGAGTACGGCGCTGGTCTTACTCACGTCTGTAGTCGGATTTGGCGGCGTTCTCATATCTTGGGGAATCGAGGACCGACCCAAGGAATTTTATGCCTTTTTCATGCTGCTGGTTGCCGGAGTCCAGGGCGTCTTTGTGTCCGTCGACGGTTTCTTATTGTTCTTCTTTTATGAACTTGCTGTACTGCCGATGTTTGTCCTCATCGTGATATGGGGCTGGGAAAAAACCCGAGAATATGCATCTATGAAGCTGACATTATACTTATTAATTGGCAGTTTCATCTCATTTATCGCCTTTTTAGTACTCTATTTCCAACTCCCCGAACAGGGACTGCCGCTCACCTTCGATTTGAGGGTCTGGTCCGAAGCCGACTTCCCATTTAATATCCAGATAATCTGGTTCGTCCCGCTCTTTATCGGTTTCGCTATCCTGGCCGGCCTTTGGCCGTTGCATAATTGGTCGCCAGATGGACACGTCGCTGCCCCCACAGCAGTCTCCATGATTCATGCCGGCGTATTGATGAAATTAGGCGCTTATGCATCTATGCGTGTTGGCATTCAAATGTTACCAAACGGCGCCGTTTACTGGCTGCCAGCGATAATTTTCCTCACCCTAATCAACGTACTCTATGGTTCGCTGGTTGCCATGCGCCAGCGAGATATGAAATACCTTATTGGCTACTCTTCCGTTAGCCATATGGGTTTGGTAACGATGGGTTTTGCCGCCATGAACCTGAATGGCTTCACCGGTGCTGGTATTCAGATGATTAGCCATGGCATTATGACGGCTCTCTTCTTTTCTGTTGTTGGTATGGTTTATGACCGCGCCCACACCCGCGACATGGATGAACTTGGAGGTATGATGAAGGTCCTGCCATGGGCTCTCGGTGCATTCATTGTTGGCGGTCTTGTATCCATGGGCATGCCAGGACTCTCGGGATTTGTTGCCGAATTTCCTATTTTCTTGGGAATTTGGACCGGGGGTACAATGGCCTTGTCTGAAACTGTTGGAGGGCTAAATCCGTCTATTTACTATCCCATTATCGCTGTTCTAATGGTCCTGGGCATAGTTATAACAGCGGCCTATATTATGAGAGCTATAGGCAACGTTTTCTTTGGGGATTATGATGCGCACAAGTGGCATGATATGCGACCCCTGCTTGGAATCGACAAATTAGCCCTTCTCGTCTTCGTCGTCATTCTCATCGTTATCGGCGTCTTCCCATCAGTGATCTCTCCCATAGTCGAATCCGGCATGACGCCAGTAGTCGAGCGACTGCAAGAAGCTCAAGAAACACAGGCTGCTAACTTTATGGAATCAGTGCAAATTGCCGCATCCGGCCTGGTTCAATGGCTGGGAGGTGCATAAGTGGGCGGAACAGTTCCCTTGGCTAGTGTTGTTGCGCTGACGCCAGAGATCCTCTTATTGATTCTGGCAGTCATTGTTCTCTTCTATGACAAGGCACTAAAGGCTCAAGAAAAACGAAATCTTGGCTTGATAACAGCCTGGGGGTCCTTCGTAACGATTTTGGTAACGGCCGCGATTTGGCTTTTTTATGAAGAATTAGGTCAAGACCCTGTCGCCCTGTGGGGAGGCATGATTCGCTACGATCAGGTTACTCTGATCTTTACCATGATCTTCCTTATCGGCCTCCTGGTTACAGCCTTGATTTCCCTTGATGTGAAGGGATTGCAAAAGGGTGAGTACTATGCCCTCTTGATGACAGCAACTATTGGCTTCATCTTCATGGGGGCATCCTATGATCTAATCATGCTCTATTTGGCCATCGAGACAGCCTCGATATCGCTTTATATCCTGGCTGACTTCACGAAAGGCGTATACCGGTCTAACGAAGCGGGCATGAAATACTTTATCTACGGCGCCTTTGCCTCGGCCGTAATGTTATTCGGTTTGAGCTACATTTACGGTTTAACTCAGGAGACAAATATTATGGCCGTTGCCCAGCAGGTGGCTAACGCCCTTGCAGGCGGTCTTGATCCCGCAGTTTTAGTGGCTGCCTCCCTGGTCATTGTTGGCTTCGGCTTTAAAATATCGGCCGTTCCTTTCCATTTTTGGGCGCCCGATGTCTATGAAGGAGCACCGACTCCAGTTACCGGTCTTGTTTCTACAGCATCCAAAGCAGCAGGTTTTGCCATATTCTTAAGGGTGCTGGCAGCAGGCGTATTCGGATCTCCTGATCCATCCAGTGACTGGTGGGCTATGTTGGTGGCCATGACTATCGTCACCATGACCTTGGGTAATTTATTGGCGATCCATCAGAAAAATATCAAGCGAATGTTAGCTTACTCAAGCATCGCGCAGGCTGGATACGCCATGATCGGGCTGGTCACCTTGACTGTCGAGGGATCAGGGGCCACTATGTTCTTCCTGCTGTACTACCTAATCAGCAATATTGCTGCTTTTGGTGTGATCATTATACTCAGCAACCTCACTGGATCGGATGAGGTTGATGATTTAGCAGGCTTAAGTCGCAGGTCCCCCATTCTGGCCCTGGCCATGATGTTTGCCTTGCTATCTTTGGCCGGGATTCCACCTACGGCTGGCTTTTTTGGAAAATTTTTCTTATTCCGGGCCACCATAGATGTTGGTCTTTGGTGGCTGGCTGCAATCGGGATCTTAAACTCCTTTGTTGCCCTCTATTATTACTTAAGCGTTATTAAAGTGATGTATCTTTACCGTTCAGATGATGATGATGTTCCTGTTCCCGTAAGCCGGGCAGCTAAGCTGGCGATTGGTCTTACACTATTTGGTATATTTTATCTTGGCATCTTTGCCGACCGTGCGTTTGAATGGACTCGTGAAGCAGCTGTTGATTTGTATGCATTTTTTGGCTGATATCGATCTATTCTATAATATTAGCTTACTGAACCTGAACATTTTTATGTATCCTGTCGTCTCGACCTCTGGCAATTGCCATGATAATGAGTTGTGATATAATGCACAATCGCAGGCTAAAGAAGTGAGTTGTGTCCCAGGGCGATCAAGAACTTGACCAGGCCTCCAAGCTCACCGGCCTTGTTGGACAGATTGGCTGCGTGACCGGCTTTGTTAGCATTATTATTATTGGTATTGCCTTTGCCGCTGGTCGATTCCTTGACAGTACATTTGAAACAGGCGGCCTGTTTACCATCCTGTTTTTACTGGGCAGTTTTCCCATTACCATCTACGCGATTGTGCGTATTAGCCTGTTTGCGGTGAATCGGGCTCAAAAAAAGAACAATGATACCAAATCCACGATTGAGGAAAATTCAGCAACATGAAAATTAAAAAACGATACATAATTTTTGCTTGTATCATCTTGTTGATCGTCTTTGGTTCAATCATCCCCCAAACTCGTCCTGCCTTGCCAACCATCCAGCTGCCAGGTGAGGTATATCCTGGTACGCAGGATCTTCCAGTTATTGGAGATATTTTTGGCGGAATAACCAACACATTTATCTCTGCGGTGGTGGCCTGGATCCTCGTCATGATAATTGGAATCAGTTTGCGCGCGCGATCACGCACACCAGATGAGGTTCCCAGCGGCTTCTACAATCTATTTGAATGGTTAGTGGAAGGAATGCAAAACTATTCCATCAACATGTCTGGCGCCAAGAAAGCTCGGGACTTTTTACCATTCTTCATAACATTTCTGCTTTACATTCTTTTGGCCAATATGATGGAATTAGTGCCTGGCGTAGATAGCATTGGCTTCTATGAATATTTGCCTGAATTAAAGGCAGTAGAAGCGGCCGAATTAAAAGTAGAAGTAGACGGTGAATTTGAAAGCCCCGAAGCGGAAGAGGAATATATTCAAGAACAAGAAGAATTCTTTGACGAGTTGAATCTGGGCAACTTCAAAAATAATGTAATGCTGTTGAAAGCGCCGGATAATGCGAAAGAGGGCGATTTTGACCCATCCGATCCGAGGGCTGGAACTGATCCGGAAACTGCGGACTGGACCGTCGTGTCTTTCTTGCGTGCGGCCGCAACAGACATTAATTTCACCTTAGCGATGGCCCTTGTTGCCATGTTCATGGTGCAATATTACGGATTCAAATACCTCGGGCCGAAATATCTACGGAAATTCTTCGCTTTTTCAATAGACGATATGGCTAAGAGTCCGATAAATATAATGGATCCGGCTGTTGGCCTTCTTGAATTAGTCGGCGAAATCACTCGGATAATTTCGTTTTCCTTCCGTTTATTAGGCAATATATTTGCCGGTCAGGTACTGCTTTTCGTAATTGCCTTTATTATTCCCGTCGCCAATATTATCTTTTACGGTCTGGAATTCTTTGTTTTCATTATTCAGGCGGCAGTCTTCGGCCTGTTAGCCATAATATTCATGACCGGAGCTACCGAAAGCCATGACGATCATGATGAATAGGTTTAGGTATAGTTAGAATTTGTCACATAAGAAACAAGATCTATCTTTCGATTTTGGAAGCCAGATAAATAATAAAATTTTGGAGGAATTTAAATATGGATGAGGCATCAGCTCTTGTACTCGTAATAGGATTAAAAGCCATCGGCGCTGGACTGGCCATGGTTGGGGCAATCGGCGCCGGCGCCGGTGTTGGTATTGTTGTTGGCGGCGCTGTACAAGGTATTGCTCGAAACCCCGATGCCAGTGGCGCCATCCAGACCAACATGATATTGGGCATCGCTTTCGCAGAGGCAATCGCTATTTATGCCCTGGTGGTAGCCCTCATCATCCTCTTCGTTCTGTAAGAACACCTTTGGATAAAGCGAAAATATCAGACGAGGTAAAGTTATGGAAGGTATAGGAATAAATATTGGCTACCTGGTCATGCAGATATTGCTGATCATTTTCCTGCTGGTGCTCATGAAACATTATGCTTATGGGCCGATAACTAGGTTGCTTGCCGAAAGGCAGGCCCGTATCGCTAAGGGTTTGGAAGACGCTAGACAGGCGGCAATCGCCCGGGACAACGCCGATACCGAAGCGAAGAAGATCTTAGATGCTGCCCGGGCAGAATCAGCTCAAATGAGGGCTGACGCAACTGTTCAAGCTGAGGAAACAGCCGTAAGTATTAGAGAAAATGCGAATAAAGAGGCGAAGGAGATCCTGGCTATGGCCAGGGAAGATGCCGAAGAGGAGCGTAACCGAATTTTAGCTGACTTGCGCACCCAGGTAGCCTCTATATCGATAGCGGCCGCTAACAAATTGATTGGCGAGACCTTAGACGAGAAGCGGCAGCATCAAATAATCGCTGATTTCTTTGCCAAGGTACCGGCAGGGGTTGCCGGTATGCAAGGTGACGCCGCAGAAATCACCAGCGCCCTGCCGCTATCAGACAAAGAGCAGGCAAATATCAAAAAGGCAATAAAAGTCGAAAATGTCCAATTCCGGGTAAATCCCAGCATCCTTGGGGGACTGATTATCCGGATTGGAGATCAGGTGGTAGATAACAGCGTAGCCAGCCAGATGAGCGAGCTTCGCCAATCGCTAACCGGCTAGCTTGCTACTGTCAATTTTAGACAAGGCAGCTTCTTCTTATACTAATAAAGGCACT
>BTQB01000003.1:0-34946 GCA_036985655.1 Anaerolineae bacterium
CGTTGATAGTCGATGCTGCCTTGTGAAGCGCATTAACAAAGTGTCTCTCTAAAGGAGGAAGAATATGTTTCGTAAGCGCTTAATGCTTGTATCAGTTCTGGTCCTGCCCATCATATTGGCAGCATGTGTCACCCAGAAGGCAGAAAAAGTGTGTGCAGTACTTGATACGGGTGGTGAAAATGATCGGAGTTTTAATGAGTTTACTTTGAAGGGGGCTCGTGATGCGGCCGAGGACGCAGGTCTGGAATTTACCCACATCGTATCAGAAGCGACAACGGACTATGAAAAGAACGTCAACAATTTCATCGATGAAGGATGTGGATTGATACTCACTGTCGGTTTCTTGATGGGCGATGTTACGGCCGCAGCCGCCCGGGCGAATCCTGATGTCCAATTCGCCATCGTTGATGTTGCCTACTTCCCAGGTTTTGGCTGTGATGAGAGTCTGTCCGATTGTTACGAGGAGGACTTGAGCAATGTCACCAGCCTGATGTTTGAAGAGGATGAAGTTGGCTATCTCGCAGGCGTATTGGCCGGCTGCATGTCGGAAACAGGGGTTATCGGCTCGGTTTCAGGCATGGAGATACCACCGGTTGTGAAATTCGTCGTTGGCTATCAGACCGGGGCGAAATCACAAAATCCAGATATTGAAACGTTAAATGTTTACATCCCCGACTTCAACGATCCATCAACCGGAAAACAAGCTGGTCAAGCGATGTTGGACGATGGCGCAGACATTATCTTCGGCGTAGGCGGTAACACGGGCAACGGCGGCGTATTGGCTGCCGCTGAAGCTGGTTTATGGGGTATTGGGGTTGATGTCGATCAATACTTCACCTATCCGGATGTGGCCCCATCACTGTTAACGAGTGCAGCCAAGAATATGGATGTGGCTGCATACGATGCCGTGACGGCTTATGCAGATGGCGAGCTTGAGGCCGGTGTCGCCCTTGGAACGGTAGCAAATGGCGGCATTGGATTGGCGCCCTATCATGACCAAGAAGGAAATATCCCTGCCGAGTGCAAGGCGGCCGTTGACGAAGCAGAAGCTGCTCTGGCTGCTGGCGATATTGATACAGGATATAGCCCCTAAACCGGTTAGGGACACTAATTTGAACTTAGCTAAGTTCAGTTAATAACAAACGGAGTTAACCAAAGTTGAGGTCGTTCACCAAGGTGAGCGACCTCTTTTTTTATTGGGCCTAACTTACAGAGAAGGGTTGATTATCCATGTATTTGTTGTTGACTTTCTTTATTTGTGCTGGTATCGTAACTCGACTTCAGTGGCGTGAAATCTCCTAAATTAAGTTGTGACGCTAATTAAGTGCTTGGAATACCAGCGATTGTCTAAGCGGGTACTAGACCCCTACGGCAGGCAACACTCTCACTTATTAAATCATTCATAGCGAGGATCTGGCTGGGATGTCTGATACACCTGTATTGGAAGCACGAGGGTTAACCAAACGCTTCCCCGGTGTTCTTGCCAATGACCAGGTTAACCTGACCTTGATGAAAGGGGAGGTTCACGCGTTATTGGGGGAAAACGGAGCAGGAAAAACAACCCTGATGAACATGATATACGGGTTTTACCACCCGACTGAGGGGGAGATTCTTGTTAACGGGCAGCCTGCCAGAATGGAATCCCCTAATGAAGCAATTGCCAAGGGTATTGGCATGGTTCACCAGCATTTTATGCTGATCCCGGTAATGAGTGTAACTGAAAATATCATGTTGGGTTTGGGGGAAACGAGGGGCTTCGAGGTCAAGATTCCCGAGGCTCTACGGCGTGTCCTCCGGGTGGTACTGGCCCTAATATTTCTGCTATTTATTTTCGTTTTTTTTCAAGCGAAGGTTTATTGGGCAGCGTTACTTATCTTAGCAGCTTTAGTATTGGGTTCGCTGGTGCTTTTGCCGCTTCTAAGGCGAATGGATCGAATCAACGTCGCCAAACGGGTTCGCGAGTTATCTGAATCTTACAACCTGGCGATCGATCCCGACGACATTATCAAGGATCTGTCTGTTGGAATTCAGCAGAGGGTGGAGATAATCAAGGCCCTATACCGAAATGCCGACATACTTATCCTGGACGAGCCAACCGCCGTTCTAACCCCCCAAGAAACGGAAGAGTTCTTTGTAACCATTCGGAATCTACAGGATCAGGGAACCTCAATCATCTTCATAAGCCATAAGTTGAAGGAGGTTTTGGCGATTGCTGATCGAATTACGGTTTTGCGTGATGGCCGGAATGTTGGCACGGTTTTGCCGGAAGAGGCTACCGAAGCAAGCCTGGCTGAAATGATGGTGGGACGAACGGTAATCCTGCAAGTTGATAAATCAAAAGCTCATCCAGGCGATGTGGTCCTGGAAGTTAAGGATTTAAGAGTTGAGGATGAACGCGGCCAAATCGCTGTTGACGGACTTTCGCTAGAGGTGCGCGCCGGCGAGATCCTGGGCATAGCTGGCGTACAAGGAAATGGGCAAAGAGAGCTTGTAGAAGGTTTGACCGGTCTCCGACCGATTGTAAGCGGAGAAGTCCGGATAGATAACAAGGAATCAACACATTTACTGCCCCGGAAAATATCAGAAATAGGCGTGGCGCACATTCCAGAGGATCGGGAAAAGCATGGCCTGGTGATGGGCTACTCTGTTGCCGACAACCTTGTGCTGAACCGCTACTATCAGGCGCCGTATGCTCGCGGCCCGGTTTTAGATCACAACCAGATCGCCAGCAACGGGCAGGCGCTGGTCGAGAAATTTGATGTCAGGACTCCCAGCGTCGAGACTCTGGCTGGAAACCTATCCGGTGGTAACAAACAAAAAGTGATTGTAGCCCGGGAGTTCTCGCGGCCTGTGAAATTGCTCATTGCCAACCAGCCCACCAGGGGAATTGACGTCGGATCGATTGAATTTATTCACAATCAGATCGTTGATCAAAGGGACAGCGGCAGCGCAGTATTACTTGTGTCGGCTGAGCTGGACGAAATCCTCTCCTTAGCTGATCGCGTCGCCGTTATGTTCGAGGGGCGTATTGTTAAGACGCTGCCTATAGAAGAGGCCACACGGGAACGGGTTGGCCTGCTCATGGCTGGTGTTGATGCATGACTTCTATGGATATTCGGAATCAGGGTTACCGAATTTTCGTAGAGTCTTCCTGTGGATGAAGTAAGGGAACAACAACAGTGAATGAAAGCCAGGCGCCCAAAAGCTCTTTTCGGGAACGATTTCTGAGGCCGTTGGTCGTCCCTGTGTTGGCGATCCTTACTTCTCTGATCGTTGTCGCTATCATCATCATTATTACGGCCGAGAATCCTCTCATAGGCCTCGAGAAGGTTGGTACGGGATATTGGGGAATCATCGATGGCGCACTCCTAAGTCCCCGGGGCCTGGTCAATACTTTGGTGGCGACTGCGCCACTGATACTAACAGGCATAGCTGTTGCCATCCCCTTCCATGCTGGTTTATTTAACATTGGCGCTGAAGGGCAGTTCATGATTGGCGCTCTCCTAGGCACTGTTGTCGGCATATACATTGATCTTCCACCTGTGATTCATATCATTGTCACGATTCTTGCGGGCATCACAGGAGGTGTGATATGGGGATTGATTCCCGGTGTCTTAAGAGCGTGGCTTGGGTCCCATGAAGTCATCAACACCATCATGCTCAATTTTATAGCTATCGCATTAACAAATATGATTATTCGTAATTACATAAAGGATCCCAACCCCTCAACAGTCCAATCGTTGCCCTTGTTAGAGACGGCCCAATTAGCCCGAATCCCTTTTCCAGGGGTCGCCAGCAGCCGGTTACACTTGGGCTTCTTCATTGCAGTGCTTGTAGCTATCGCAGCATGGTATTTTCTATATAAAACGACCTGGGGTTTTTCGCTGCGAACTACTGGTCTTAATCCAGACGCAGCCAAATACGCTGGTATCAGGCCAAAATGGCAATATGTACTAAGTTTTATGATTGCAGGTGGGATAGCTGGATTGGCCGGGATCATGGAAGTGCAGGGGCTGCCGCGGGTGTTACCAGTGGGATTTAACGCTGGCTACGGGTTTACCGCAATTGCGGTTTCCCTGCTGGCTCTGAACAATCCGCTGGCGGTCATTCCTGCAGCCCTTATTTTCGGTTTACTGACTGTTGGCGGGGATTATTTGCAGATCAGGGCAGGATTATCTGTACATATTGTTTCCATCTTCCGGGCTTTGATCCTGCTCTTTGTAGCAGCGCCTGAAATTGTCCGCTACATCTATCGAATTAAGGTTAAACCCGAGGAAGCAGAAGGGGTGCCAATACCGAGGACACGCTGGGGAAGTTAGCATGGATGTTATTGCGCTGCTCTTTACAGCCGGAACATTGCAACTAGCTGTAGCCACGGCAACGCCGATCGCCCTGGGTGCGTTTGGCGGTCTCTTTAGTGAAAGGTCCGGGGTGGTCAATATCGCCATCGAAGGCATGATGCTGACAGCGGCCATGTCAGCGTCATTTGTGTCTGCCTATACAGGGAGCCTTTACCTGGGCATACTGGCTGCATTGATCAGCGGCGCTTTAATGGCTGCCTTGCATGCCTTACTTTCAATCCGCTTCAATATGGACCAGATCATAAGCGGTACAGTCATCAACTTCTTAGCGGCCGGATTAACCGGCCATCTCTACCAAACCTACCTGGTGCCACCCCAATGGCCTGGTTCGGTGGGCACATTCCAGACCATATCGATCCCACTATTGTCTGATATCCCCTACATAGGACAGATATTCTTCCAGCAAGGGCCTATCGTCCTGACCATGTTGGCCCTGGCCTTTATTATTCATTACGTCATATTCAAGACACCCTGGGGTTTACGAACGAGGGCTGTGGGAGAGCATCCTGAAGCGGCCGATACAGTGGGCATCAATGTATATTTGATGCGCTATACCAATGTTATCATCGGCGGGACATTGGCCGGCCTGGCGGGCGCATGGTTAACTCTGGAATGGATCGATAATTTCACTATCAACATGACCACAGGGCGAGGTTTTATAGCCCTGGCCGCCCTGATATTTGGAAGTTGGACTCCTTTTGGCGCTCTGGGCGCTGCCCTGCTCTTTGGCCTAGCAAATGCCATGCAAATCCGGCTGCAAATCAGTTTTCCAGAAGTGCCAGCGGAATTATTCCAGATGCTGCCTTATGTCCTCACAATCATCATCGCTGCACTAGCCCGGCCGGTTCCACCAGCGGCCGTTGGCCAGCCCTACGAGAAAGAATAAAAACGCATAAAGAAGGGGGCTGTCCCAGGTGCTGGATAGCTGTATTGTTAGCTCTCGTAGTAGAGGGACCGGAGCCTATCGCGTTCGACGGTGGCTTCAGCGATCTTGTTTTGTAGATCCTCAGCCATTTCCCCTAACAAATCCCGGCCACTGAGCTCAGCCAGCTTTACCTTTAAACTGAGATCAACGCTCTCGTGATTGTGAAGGTTTTCCGTTTCGTTCTGAATTTGAAACAATCGCCTTTGGATATTATTCAATTCAAGCTGGAGGACAGCCAGCATCTGAGCATCTGTTTGGCCAATTTGGAGGTAGGGATCAAATTTTCTTTCTGGTTCAGAGGCCAGGGCTGACATCTCTACCAGGCTGCGAGCTTCGTAGGCATCGTTGAGAGCAGACATCTTTTCAGTGCGGTAAGCGCGTTCCACGGCATCTCGAGCCAAATCGGGATGGAAACGCCGGGCAAGTTTACGATACAGGCGCTTCAGTTCTTTGTCATCCTTTTCTTTAATCTTACGGTTTAGACTGCTGCCGTTTTCCCTATCTGGGACTTTCCACCGCCGCCTAAATTGCTCTTCCACAGGTATGTGATTCGAGCCAAAGATCTCCATGTTTTGCCGGAGTTGATATTCGTGTTTGTACTTCTTCATCTCCTCTTCTAGCGAGATCAACTTCTTGGTTAACTGGCCAACCCGCTCATCGAATATTCGTTCAAAGTAAGACAGATCAGACTTCTGCTCCGCCAACTCGGCTTCAGCATCAATCAGCTTCTCGCGAGCATCCTCAACCTCCCGCCGGAGACGTACTAACTTTTCACGATCTGTCTCGGAATATTTAACCGCCAAAAACCACTCCAAATGTTGTTGAATATATTGCATTCTAAATCGACCATGGAAAGACAGCAAATGACTATTTTCCTATTAGGAGCGGTAATATTTTGTGAATAGGGAAGGATGAGGATGAAAAAAAGTGAGCCATCTGGTGTATCCTCCTTGCGGCTTCTGACCGCCATGTAGGTCTTGCTACCTACGAGGATACGCGATTTCTTGTTGCCAGCTTATCCACAACTTTCGGTTAAATCTGGGTTACTTCGGAGACCATTAATTAATTCTCTGAAACAAAGGGGTCTTCTGGAAGTTACTTGCCCCTAAGAAAGCTATCCAACGCTTCAGCGATCTCAACCAATTTATTACAGTCCACAATATCGATATCATCTTTTGGCGTATGGGTAATATCCTGGGTGTCTATGTTCTCCGTAAACCAGAGTGACGACACGGCGATGGCCGGGCGGCCGTTTTGAATGAATATACTATGGTCTCCCTGCACCCACTGAACGCCTTCAATGATTCCATCGTATTCATCAAGGATAGCATCTACTTTGTCTTTTATTTGAAGTGGTAGATTAAAAAGTGAAAACGCTGTATTGCCCTCTTTATACCCTGCGCCGTCGATATTGATATTCAGGATGATCTCGTTGAATCGATCCCGGTTTTGACTAAGGTAGAGCATCTGTCCTGGAACCGCATAATAATCCTCGCCATTGAAGGCAACAATCTCAATTAAGCGATCCCCGTTGTACTCTTTTAAAAGCGCTGCCAGAAGGAGCAAAACGACTACACCAGATGCGTTATCAATGGCCCCAGGCGTTCCTTTCTTGGCATCTATGTGGGCCGAGATAACGATGCGACCGGCCGCGTTTTTCCCTTTTCGAGCAACGACGTTATAGCCTTTGCCAGGAATTCGTTCGGAACTCGATTTTAAGACAATAGGTTTTCCAACATAGGCGGCTAATCTACTCCCTTCTTCTTCAGTCATGTACACCGATGGAATATCGAAATCGCCATCTTCTAAAAGAGGAAAAGGATAGACCCCTCCCGCGAGGGCTGCATTTCTGCCCGTGGCTGAGATGATGGCAGCCGGCTTCTTTTCCTCTAGTATGGCGATGATCCTTTTATGCTCATCCGGGTTATAAAACACGAAATTTTTAGGCATAAGCTGTTCTTTAGCGATCTCGCCGTGTAAGAGTAAAATTCTCCCATTCATGCTGAGGTTCTCTAGCTCCTCTATCGTTGAAGCAGCGACCAGGTGTTCTTCGGCCGAACAGCCAAGGGAATAAGGACTCACGAACAGTTCAAAACTATCTCCACCGGCCAGCAGCGTCGCGCCTTCCTCTTCCCAGTCGAAAGCAGCAAACTCAGAAATTTCAGTTTCCCACCCGAAGGATTGGATCTCTTGCGTAAAGAATCTTGTCGCCAACCGGTTGCCGGGACTGCCAACGGACCTCTCCGGGATTTCTATGCAAAGAGTGGAAAGATAGGAGCCACATTTTTGAAGAAGCATTTCAGATTACATTTTGAATTAAGATCAAGTCTTTTCTAGAATCGTTCTACTCCCCGGCTGCGAGAATTTATGCATTCGCCAGGAGCCATGGATAAGTATAACCTTTATCTTCCTAGTACTATTCTGCTCCATCCACCAGGTTGTAATTCTCCAGGTGCCATACGCTTCTGGGCCCGAATTTTTAATCTTTCCGGTAAACTCGATGGGCATTGTTGAGCCGGCTTCCTCAGCTTTATTTTGTGGGCGGAATCCATTCGCATCGAAATAGTAGGGACTGACAGGCTGCCATGTAAAGTTGAACCGCCCCCATCGTGCTGCACCACAAATTTCTCCGCTCCCTGGCAAAGTAGAAGCAGAACCATTCTTGGCCGTACCGTAAATCCTACCAAGCCAATCTCGTTTAATTTTCATGGAATAGGGAAAAGGCTCGGATTGCATCGATCCATCCAACCGTTTTATTTGATACTCGCCAACCCAAAACCCCGATATCTTCATAAACCATCCCTCACAATCAATGGAAACGCCCTGGCGACCAAACCGCCATTGGACCGACTTTACTTATTGGGCAAATGGATCGAAAGGTCATCGTAGGCGATTTCATAGCCGTGCCTGGCCGCGTACTCAGCCAATTCTGGATGAACCATATTGCCCTCATGGGCGATATGGGTTGCAAATATTCGGGCTCGATCCCCTAACAGATCCTCCTCACTCAATCGATCTACATGTTCGATGAACTGGGCGGCATTTAAGTGATCGCCCGCTTCTTGCCCGGGCCCATATGTGTGATCGAGGATCACTAGATCAAACACCAGCTGGTGTTGGTGGAAGGCCCCCCAGGTTTCTTCACTTAGCCCAGCGGTATCGGTCCCGTAAAAGATGGTAAATCCTTCCGCAGTAATGGCAAATAGCAGGGACTCCATTGAGGGGTCATGATTGGCCGGAAAGGCAACTACATCATAATCCCCGAAAGAGAAGGATTGAAAAGGTTCGATTAGATGAATTTTCAGGTTCATCCGTTCACCAATTTCATCATCAAACAAAGAAGAGGGAGAGAAATTTCTATCCAGGATATCAGCAGCCCGCTGGATAGTGGCAGCTGATGCGTAAAAATGCAGCTTTGGCGCGCCAATAACGCCAAATCCTGGGCTACGGGACATGAAGTGGGAGGTGTCTAGATGATCATTATGTCCATGGGTTTGAAGACAGTAGCGCACCCTGGTTAAAGGCCGGTTATGGACGGCCGATGCAGTCATGATATCTGGACCCAGGTCAATCAATAAGTCGTCATTGATGATGGCGGCCGATCGCTTTCGAATACTTGGTCCGCCAAGTTCGCGGGCTCGTTCACAGTTAATACACCGGCAGAAGGCCTCAGGGTAAGCGTTTGCCGCGGATGTTCCAAGAAAGGTGAGGATCATCTTTTCCTCCGGTAGCTTATCTGAAAGTGCATATTAGGATCTTCATGAACAAGGCTTTCTGGTCTCAATGATGAACGGTCAAAGATTATCTTAGGCGCTGGCCCATGAGCAAAGTGTGCGGCCGATCATGCATCAATAATACCCTTTTTCAACCTAATTCCATCGTTACCTGATACAGTTCAGACCGGACACTCGTTCATTATGTTTGTTAATGGCAAAGGCAGATCAGAATAACTTCCAGGTGGGATTCTAACTGTCTGGCTGCAACCTTAAGCAACCTTTCATGGGTAAGGGGCTGATAATTGAATTCTTTACGTTAACTGGTTGATCAGTTGTTCACCCTTTTTTCACACATCCATTATGGAAATTCAATCCCTAAACCGTTAAACTAAACAGGGAAATTTAATTTTATGTCGTCTTGACAGTGATCCCTTTCAATGGCTGATTGAAACTAATCGTAGGGATTGAGTCAGTTGCCGAGAAACCTTAATTCCAGTCATACATCGACAGTAACCTTCCAGCATAAGGCTAAGGATTGATTTAGGCCAATGTTCTGTGCTGATGGGAAATGGTGATGGCTATAAAGACGCCCAAGATCTGGTTCATCGCTGCTTTCTTTTTCTCGCTGGTCCTTGTTTTGTCCTCTTTTGCAGGGACGATACAAGGTAGAGAGCCAGCCCAAACGACCATTGGGATGGATGAACCAACCCCGGTACCCGACGGTTTAACAAATCCCCCTCCTCCTGATGAAGGCGCACCGGCCGATGTCATCGATTGGGCCAATGTAACCATGATTGATGCAGATCATCCATTGGGGGAAACGTCTATTATTAGGGAAGCCCTACCAGGCAACAGCCCACAACCAGTACCTCCACCGTCCTCTCTGGCCCCCCAGCCAGCGCCTTTACCAAGCCCAGACGCTAACGACACACACCCGGCCGGATCGCCAGAACCTGGTAACGCTTCTCAAACAACCTACGTTGTCCAGCGGGGCGACACACTGCACCAGATTTCACTTCGTTTTGGGGTGCCCCAGAGTGTTCTAGCAGCGGCTAATAATATATGGTGGGTCGATTTAATCTATGCGGGACAGGAGCTCATAATCCCTGCTGGCTATGACGACCCGGGCGCTACGCTCACAGCAGTCCCACCTCCAAAAGAACAGCCTTCAGGGGGTGTTGGCGAACCAGTGGGTGAGTCCAACTCCGATCCAGATACAGGATCGACCTATGTCGTTCAGCGTGGTGATTCATTAGGCACTATTTCCTGGCGATTTGGTGTAGACATGGGAGCGATAATTGCCGCGAACAGGCTGGTTAATCCAAACTATATTCAGGCTGGTCAAACTTTGATCATCCCGGCGGCAAATTCACCATCACCTGTCGAAGAACCCGTTGTTTCCGAGAATGTCGAGTCGACCCCGGTTCCCCAGCAAGCGAAAAAAGCCCCCCCGATGTCGGCGGTAGCTAATTCTGGCTCAGGCGATACAAACATCTACACTGTGGCTTTTGGCGACACTCTTTCCAAAATAGCCGGCCGCTTTGGGGTAGCTCTCATCGACTTAATCACCCTCAACAATCTGATCAATCCCAATTACATCTACCAGGGACAGGAGCTCATCATCCCACAGCCGGGTGACCAGATTGAAGCGGTGGAAGAACCACCAAAAGAGGTCGAGGAACCAATTGAAGAGGTAAACACCAACAGTAAATTCATCTGGCCTCTCGAGAATTATAGTATTATCAACTATTACTGGGCTTATCACCCGGGATTAGATTTAGTTGTCGATTTGGGTACGACAGTCTTTGCTTCGGCAGGGGGAAAGGTTGAATTCTCGGGTTGGAACGTTAATGGGTACGGCTACATGGTAATTATCGATCATGGGGGTGGCGTTAAGACGCTCTATGCCCACAACAGCGAGCTGCTCGTTGTAGAAGGCGAAAAGGTAGAACAAGGGCAGCCAATTGCATTAAGCGGGAGCACAGGCAATTCGAACTGGCCCCACGTCCATCTTGAATTGATTTTCAACGAACGAGTGCGTGAGAATCCTTGCCAATATCTGCCTGGCGGCTGTAGTTGAAGAAAACATAAAATCGTTGGCGATCGCCCTGAAAACAGTGTATACGGCAGCCAGCTGCGCCGGGTCCTCAAGAACAAGGATTCTTTTCCGTCGACTTAGGCCGCACGAAAGTTGCTGTAGTTGGCCAACGCCAACCTCATCCGCCGACGAATTTGGTTGAATAGCCAATCTTTTTGAGCCTGGCGGCTGCTTTTTCGCGGTTGTCCCCCTGTATTTCGATAGTGTTGCCTTTTACTGATCCCCCTACACCGCAAGCTTGTTTAAGCTGCTTGGCCAAGGCCTTCATGTCGGTCGGGGTCAGTTGTAGATTCATGATGACGGTCACCGTCTTGCCGCCACGTCCCTTTTTCTCGCGGCGAATATGGGCTGTCTGTTGTTCGGCGGGCAAGCTCTTAGGTTTGGGGCAACGGCAAGGGTAACTGCCGCAGCGGGGGCAGCGTTTTTTGTAAGCCGGATCAGTGGAGTAGACGGTATTTCGTTTTTTACGCGACATAGGAATTGAGTTTACCGCAGTTTTGCCTGTAGGTAAGGCGCATAGGCGAATACTGGAAAAGGCGACCGTAGCTAATCACAGATCTCGCGCCGGATACCCTGTTTCTCAACTAACCAGATCTCGGTGGCAAAGCGGTCAATGAAGTAACGGTCGTGCAGCACGGCCAGCACGGTCCCCTCAAAGCTGCTAAGGGCTTCTTCAAAGCGGGACCGGGCGGGAATGTCCAGGTGATTGATGGGCTCATCCAGCAGCAGCACATTACAGCCGGCCAGCACCATTTGGGCCAGGGCCATACGAGCCCGCTGGCCGTAGCTCAATTGGCTGCTGGGCTTTAGTGGCTCTATGCCGGTGAACAGAAAATAGGAGAGGAAGGTGCGGGCCGAGGTTTCATTATCAAAGGCGTGCTGGATGGTTTGCAGAGGCGACATAGCTGGATCGAGTCCGGTCTGTTCCTGGGTCATGTAACCCAGCTCAACGCTAGGCCCGCGCTCCACCCAGCCGGCCAGCGGCGCCAACCGGCCGGCAATGGTGTGTAACAGGGTGGTTTTACCGCTGCCGTTGGGCCCGGTTATCACGATGCGAGCGCCGGGCAACACCTCTAACCGTAGATCGGTCAAAAGCGGGTGGGCGGCACCATAGCCCACACTGAGATCCACCAGGGTCAACACCGATTGACCCAGATGAGCCGTGTCGGCCAGATCGAGTCGAATGGTTCGCGATTGGGACGGTTTCTCCACCCGATCCTCCGAATCCAGGTAGCGCTCCAATTTTCGTTCTCGTGCTTTCGATTTTTTGGCCACTTTCTTGGCAATGGATTGCTGGTAATCCTTGTATCCTTTTAATTTCATCATCCCGCCACCAATGCGTACGGAACTGGCCTCGCGCTCGGTGCGGACTGCCTGGGCTTTAACGCGTAAGATGTCCTGCTTGACCCGACGGATTTCCTGCTGCTGATCTTTGTAAGCCGACCACTGCTTTTCTCTGGCCAGTTCCAACTGCTCCACGTAAGCGGAGTAGTTGCCGGCGTACTCTTGCAAGGTTTGCTTCTGGGGATCGATGGACAGAACACGGTTGACGGTGCGGTCGAGGAAGATGCGGTCATGGGAAACGATGAGCACTCCACCGGGAAAACCGGCTAACCATTCCTCCAGCCACTCCAACATGGCGATATCGAGATGATTGGTAGGCTCGTCGAGAAGCAGCAGTTGGGGGTCGCCCAGCAGGACCAGGGCCAGGTTCAGACGTGTTTTCTGCCCGCCGCTCAACCTTTCCAGCGCCAGGTCTGGTTCTACGTTGTCGAGGCCCAATCCGGCCAGAATTCGAGCGGCCCGGCCGGTATCGGCCGTGCTGATACGCTGCAAGATGGCATCGTACTGGCTTTGTAGCGTTGCGTCGTCGGGTTTGCGGGCCAGAGCCTGGGCCAGGCTGACCAGCTCCTTTTCCAGCACGGTCACGTCCCCGGTTGCTCGGCCGACGACGTCGGTGACGGTGGCAGCGCCATCAAGAACCAAGCCTTGGGACAGGTAGCCAACCCGCAAACCGGTATCAGGGGCAACGTGGCCGGCGTCAGCCGTTTCCTCCCCGGCGATGATACGCAGCAAGGTGCTTTTGCCGCAGCCATTAGGGCCAACCAGGCCAACCCGGTCGCCGGGATTGATATTGAAGGTAACATCTGTGAAAAGAGAATTAAGGGCGAAGGATTTCGCGAGTTGGTGGACGGTAAGCATATTCACCTCCATATTGGTCCAAACGGGGTGGACCAAAGGGATCGTTTCGGTCGCCAGGCAGTCCCTAGGTCAACGAAAGAGCTCGTTTGAAGGTGAATTAGTCAATCATTCCGTTCCAACCTCGCTTGTGGTTCGTGGGCCAAGGATACCGAGGAGCTGTTTGCCTGTCAAACGGATGTAAAGCCGTAACGACTTAATGAGATCTCGGGCAGGTCGAGGTTTGCACACAAATCGAACACGGTCCCAAGAAGGTTGGACGCCGATAGGGGTTATGTGAAATGAGAAGTCAGTTTGCGTCGATATTCAGGGATAGCTTTGGCTTGATAATCATCAATCCTAAAAATGATGTCCTGATGCTTCAAGCTTCTTTTGATAAGGATCCCTTTGCCCTTAGAATCGCGATGATGCTTTTAGCATCTTGTAGGCGGCCGTCTAAGGCCATGGCTGAGGCTTCTTCGAATAGCGTCGGCTGTAGTTCGATTTTTTCATCGATATCAGCTGGGAGAGGGTCCCCTTGGAGGTCAGTGGCAATATAGATGGCCATTAATTCATCTGAAATTCCGGGCGCCGGCCAAATTTTGCCCAAGGCGAGCCAGTTCGCAGCCCGGTAGCCGGTCTCTTCGCGAAGTTCTCTCTGCGCACACGACAGCCAATCTTCTTTCCAGCCTCGGGTGCCAGCAGGTAGTTCGAGGATCGTTGAATCCAAGGCCAGGCGATATTGGGAGAGCAATAGAACCTGATCGCCGATAATAGGTACAATGACTACTGAACCCGGGTGTTCAATAGCTCCATGTTCCAGCGTGCGGCCGTCTTTGTAGGTTTGTTGGTAGACACGAAGGCGCCAGGATCGGCCGCTCCACTGAATCCGGGATTCGGCGTCCTTTTCTTTCACGCCTATCTCTATTGTGGCGCTGCAGCCTACTGGCAGACCTGTTATGAAGAACCGCCTAGCTAAGGCGCGCTGTCCGGTGGAATACGGATCTCCTGACCAACATCAATGTAATCAGGATTCTCAAGATTGTTATAAGCCGCTATTTCTTCAATTGTAAAGCCGTAAACCAGTCCTATACGATACAGGTTCTCACCCGCTTGAACTATATGAATCCGCTCTTCACCCTCTATAGGGGAATCGCCCAAAGCGCCATCAACCCTCGCGGTATCTTCAAGGGGAATGATGAGAGTGGCTCCTGGTGATAACAAGGCATTAACATCCAGATTATTTGCCGCAGCCAGATCATCTAAGGAAACATTGTAACGCTGGGCAACGGTGAACAACGTATCACCAGCCAGAATAATATGGCTGACCGGTTCGTTAACAATAGGAGTCTCTTCCTGAACATCGACTGATTCAGCCGCGGCCGGATCTGTTTCGATTGAGTCTTCAAGCTCTCCCCCGGTATCCGGCTGGAAAAGTTCCCCTGATGCGGCTGGCGTTTTTAGGGGTGCTTCACTACCCTCGCTGGTAGCCTCAATCGAAGGGGTCGAAGCAGGCGCTGATTCTTCCTCCTCCTGCAATGGACGCTCACAGGCAGCAAGCCCCAAGACTAACATCAAAACGAGGGTAAAAAATGATGGGCGAGAGACAAGGATTGACTTCACTGAACCCTCCTTCTGCCTACTCTCTGGTAAACATAACGCTGGCATCTTACCATAATGTAAAATAAGCGTCAAGCAGATGCAACTGTTACCAGATGGGCTATAATCGGTAAACATGAACTTCTCAAATAAGGCTGGCCAGGTGCGAATTGGCATTAACGCGCATCTGTTATCCAGCAGGGTGGGCTACCGGCGTGCGGGGATTCATCGCTATATTTCCCAACAGATCCATCATTTACGGCCGCCAGATGAATACAAGGTAACCGTATTTACGAACAATACGGAGATGGCTGCAAATGAAGGAGCGCTTTCTTTTGTGTCTAGCCGGTGGCCAACTGAAAAAAGGATGATCCGAATTTTATGGGAGCAGCTTGCCTTGCCAGTACTTGCTGCAAGGCATAACCTGGATCTCTTACATGGCATGGCCTTTGTTTTACCATATGTCAGAACCTGCCCGACGGTCGTAACAATCTTCGACCTGAGCTTTATCCATTATCCGGAGCGATTTCCAGCTTTGCAGCGAATCTATTTGACAAGCCAGACTCGCCGATCTTGCCAGGCAGCACGAAGAGTGGTGGCTATTTCAGAATCAACAGGTCGGGATCTTGAGCGCTATTATGGCATCCCCAATGAAAAAATTGATATAGTTATGCCTGGCGTTGGAAGAGAATTTCGCCTGATAGATCGAGATAGCGTCGAATCTTTCCGAAAGGAGAAAAGATTAACTGATCCATACCTTTTGCATGTGGGAACACTGCAGCCTCGAAAGAATATCCCTTTTCTCGTGAAGGCATTGGCAAAGATCAGGCGTCCGAATTTAAAGTTGATCCTGGTCGGTGGGAAGGGGTGGAATTATGATGAAATTTACGCGGCCGTTGAGAAATTTGGATTGGTGAAACAGGTGGATTTCCGAGGTTTCGTGACTGACACTGAACTTCCGCTTTGGTATAATGCCGCGGCCGTGACGGTATTCCCATCACTCTATGAGGGATTTGGACTGCCCGTTTTGGAAGCAATGGCTTGCGGCTCCCCGGTAATCGCCGCCAACACTTCAGCCATTCCTGAGGTTGCCGGGCAAGCTGCTCTTTTGTATGAGCCTGATGATTTGACTGGGTTGATTAACCATATAGCAATCATACTAGACGATCCCCAACTCGCAGTTAAAATGCAGGAAAATGGGCTTAATCGAGCTAAACGATTTTCGTGGCAGCAGGCGAGCCAGGAAATGATTACTGTTTATAATCGGGCGCTTCAATCAGAATGAATAACAAATCAGGACACAAAACTGTCCGAAATCTCACTATCATTACTGATTTAATACTGATCTCCCTCGCTTTTGCTTTCGCCTATATCGTCCGTTACGATTTTCAATGGCTTCTTCCCACCGCCATACGTGTGCCTTATAGTGATTATTTGGGCCAACAGCTCTTACTGACTATTTTACTCGTTGTCGCCTTCATACAAAACAGAGCTTGGACCAGAAGAAGGGGGGAATTCTGGATCGATGAAGTATCCCGGGTTGGATATGCTACCGCTGCTGGCATTGCCCTCATGATGGCTATCACCTTTTTCTTTAGGCCGCTTGCTTTTTCGCGTCTTTTGCTAGTATGGGCGTTATTATTCATCATCCTTTTCATCGCCATTGCCAGGCTGGCCCGCAGAATTAGCCTGAATTTTCTCTACCGACGAGGACGGGGCGTTGATAAAGCTGTAATCATCGGCAGCGGTGAGGTTGCCAGGAGTGTTATCCGCACATTATTGGCCAGACCAGACTTGGGATTCCAGGCCGTGGGCTACCTTGGTGATGGATCATCTGAAAATAACATTGGTTCAGGTCGAATACCTTATCTAGGGAACTTTGGGAATCTGGAGAGGATTTTTCGAGAGTATGGTGATGTCCATTCGGTTTTTATAGCCCTGCCCAATTCTCAATACCAGGAGATTGATGAAGTTGTTCGAATTTGCCAGCAACATGGGGCTCAAGCTCGAGTTGTACCCGATTTGTTCCAGCTGAGTCTTAATCGGGTTGAGTTTAATAATATGGCTGGTATCCCCATGCTGAGTGCACGAGAAGTAAGAATCAGTAACGTTGGACAAGTAGCAAAACGTGTACTTGATTTAGGAATAGTCCTACTTATCGCCCTGCCCGCGATCTTGATAACCCTAGTAACGGTTATAGCTATCAAACTTGAGACGGCTGGCCCGGCGTTCTTCTTGCAGGAGCGCGTTGGATACAGGGGCAGGCCGTTTCAAATGGCGAAGTTCAGGTCTATGATTGTTGATGCTGAGAATAAAAAGGAAGCCTTGAAACAGCTTAATGAGGCCTCAGGACCGATATTTAAGATAAAAAACGATCCAAGATTGACCAGGGTAGGCAGGATTATCCGCCGCCTCAGCCTGGATGAACTTCCACAGCTTTATAATGTTTTTGTCGGGGATATGAGCCTGGTGGGCCCCCGGCCGCCGTTACCTGAGGAGGTAGATAAATACCAACCCTGGCACTTACAGCGCCTGGCGGTTCGAGGGGGAATGACTGGCCTATGGCAAGTGAGCGGTCGAGCAGATCTTACTTTTGATGAGCAATGTCTGCTAGATATTTATTATATTGAAAATTGGTCGTTGGCTTTGGACTTAAGAATTTTATTGCAGACGATCCCACTCATAGTTCAAGGAAGAGGCGCTTACTAGTCCATCTGGCTTCATATTAATGATTGGTTAGTCAAAATCATCTGGAGCGGTAGGCTGGTCAATTCGAACAATCTCGCCATGATGGTTAATTATGATGCGAAATCCCAACATTCCCATCATATCTCGCGCCTGTTCTGGAAGCCCTTGCTTTATGATCTTGTCGAGATCGATATTACGCATCGAGGCATCAATGGCCGCCTTAGTAAATAAATCATCCTTGCCGATCAGTCGCAGCGCCTGCTCTACCGCCATATCCTTATTTTCTTCCAAGTGTTGTAAAAATATCGTCAGGACGTGACGGTCAATCTCGTCCGCTTCAACATGGCGAAGGAATCCGCTATCATCCACCACATAGAAAGCTTCGGAACCGATATATACGGTTTCTAATGGAATTTCTCGTTCGTCATATACCAAACCTGCAAACAGCGCCTGGTGTGCCATTTTCAGCTCCTCGTGATGTAGAATCCTGAGCAATCTTCTATAGGAGATAATACTGACCCTTAATCAATTGGCAAGCGATGTTAATTACTTAGTAAAGCGATGGGCCTTACACTATTTCTTCGCCAACAAGTGGATAGTTTGGCCGGAAGCATGAACTTATCATAAAGATTGGTACACGTCCCCGAATCCATATATTTATTGTTTAACATTTGAGTTCATCTCAATGTTATAAAGAAGCTCTAACAATTCCCAACAGGTTAATTATTGGTGGCCTAATAGTGACACATCCATTCGTTAACATGAGGTACATCAAATCTATTTGGGAGCATATTGATGTCAACGAGAGCATATCTGTTTGGGTTAAGATGAAAGAAAAGTAGTCTCCAAATCATTTCATCACTGACCGTGCAGGGGTATACCCATATGGTATAATCATTTGGTTTGGCCTGTATAGTTGAAACTAAAAGCCGAATTTGATCAATAAAGGTAAAAAAATTTGTTTAGACCGCTTGACTGGCTTCTTGGCCTATTATCGCTGGATATAGGTATTGACTTAGGAACCGCAAATACATTGGTGAGTGTTCGTGATCGGGGAATTGTGATCAACGAACCATCGTGGGTTGCGATAAATAAAAGGACCCGTCGACCACTGGCTATCGGCGCGGAAGCGCGCGAGATGGTGGGTCGAACACCTTCCGATATCGTAGCTATCAGGCCGCTCAGGGATGGGGTTATATCAGAGTTTGAGATAACAGAAGCGATGCTTAAATATTTTATTGACAAAGCCCATGAGCATAGCTTGGTACCCTTCCCTAGACCCCGAGTAGTAGTAGGCGTTCCAAGCGGTGTAACCGAGGTGGAAAAGCGCGCTGTCTATGATGCTACTATCTCTGCTGGCGCCAGGGAGGCATTTCTTATCGAGGAACCCATGGCTGCAGCCATTGGAGCGGGTCTACCTATTATCGAGTCCCACGGAAGTATGATTGTAGATATCGGTGGAGGCACCTCCGAGGTGGCCATCTTCGCAATGGGTGGAATAGTTGTCAGCCGATCAATACGCGTGGCTGGTGACGAAATGGATGAAGATATAATCCAATATGCTCGCAACAAGTATAATTTGTTAATTGGTGAAAGAATGGCTGAAAGGGTAAAGATTGCTATCGGTTCAGCATTTCCCATACCTGAGGAAAAGACCATAACGCTTCGCGGGCGTAATTTGATCAACGGACTACCCCAGGCAGTTGAAATTTCCAGCATCGAACTGCGTGAAGCAATGGCGCCGTCAGTTAATATCATCGTTGATACAGTTCGAGATTCGTTGGACGAGACCCCACCAGAATTAATTGCTGACCTGATGGAAGTCGGAATTTGTCTCGCAGGCGGTGGGGCTCAAATCCGGGGTTTGGCCGAGAGAGTAGAGGACGCCGTAAAAATGAGAGTCTGGATTGCCGAGGATTCAATGACCTGCGTGGCTCGAGGCGCCGGCCTGGTATTGGAAGATCTTGATAACTTTAATCGGGTCTTGGTAGGCCTTGATCGGGGCAGCACTCACCACTAGTCCAAGATTGATCTAGACCTGAATTGGCCAGGCATAATCACCATAGAAGGTCAAGACTCTGACAAGGAAATTCCCGTTAAATCCCACTTTATTTGAGCGATGAACCTTAACCAGAGCCGAGAAAGGATTCGCTGGGCAGCCTTTATCGTTCTTATTGGCGCTGTTGTCCTTATGTTGATCCTGGACAGCACGGACAATCTGGATAACGCACTTAACTTTATTGAGGATCCAATCTCTTCGGTGATGGGCTGGACAGCAGCTCGCACGGATAACCTCGTCGGTGCAATAGCTGGTCCGGATGACATTCAAGCGGCCCGGCAGGAGATTGCTCAACTGCAGGCGCAGTTGGAATCTTTACGAAGAGAAAACGAGGGACTGCGGGAAATCCAGGGGGAATATCAGCTGCTCCAAGACCTATTCAACCGGGCGCGAGAGCGGCCTGAGTTTAAGCGCCTGACTGCATCTGTAATTGGATACGATACAAGCCCAATATTTAGAAGCATTATTATCGATAAGGGTATTGATGATGGTGTATTTGTCGGCATGCCCGTCGAAAGCGCCAGAGGACTGGTGGGTCAGGTCTACCGAACAACGAACCGTTCTGCGATGGTCATATTGATTACCGATAACATCAGCAGCATTCCAGCTCGATTGGGATCATCGAGGGCGACTGGGATCGTGCGCGGTGGAGGTTTGGGCGGGTCAATGACTATGGATTGGATCAACCAGGAAGCTCAAATTGAGTCTGGAGAGGTCGCCCTAACTTCTGGTCTGGGTGGAAAATTTCCACAAGATATGGTGATCGGCCGCATAATCGAAATAGATCGTCAGGAAGCTGAATTGTTCCAGAAAGCGATTGTACAACCAGCGGTAAATTTCGACTCATTAGAGATAGTGTTTGTCGTGACAGACTTCCGGACTATCGACACTTCAATTTTTGATTCTGCACCTGCCGACCTCTTGGACAGTCCATGACAGCCGCCCTATACCTGGCAATCCCGCTGATGGTGGTTCTGGTGATCCTTCAATCAGCAGTGCTGCCTAACTTCACCATTTTCGGGATCGTGCCACAGTTAATGTTTGTAGCAACTATTTCCTGGGCTTTACTTAGAGGTCTTCGCGAAGGATTAGTCTGGGCATTTGTGGCTGGATTGCTTACTGATTTATTCTCTGCCGGGCCTATCGGTGTGACATCCCTTGCCATGATGGCGACGGTCGCTGCTGTAGTATTTCTTCAACGCAGCTTCCCCGAAAGCAGACTAATAATGCCTATTGTTTTAGCAGCGTTGGCTACCATGATATTCTGGTCAATCTATTTACTAATTCTGCGACTGATGATGCCGATAATTTTAAATAGCAACGATTTTTTGGGTGCTTTAGAATTATCTGAGAATCCAAGGTTTCGAGGCCTAATTTCGATAATATCAAGTGCTTATAGCTTGAATAGGAATACACTTACCCTCGTAATTAATATGGCTCTAATCCACAGCATCTTAATAGTGCCCTTTTACTGGGGATTTTACGCTGTTGAAAAGTCGATCTCGCCAAGAAGGGTCGAAATTTAGCTGCTAAGCACTAGATTCAGAGTGAAAACATGTCCAGAATTGGTTGGGAAAGATTAGAGGAAACAGAAGTTCCGGAATCCGACAGCGGAATCCAAGCAAGGCTTGTCTTCTTACGGGCAGTATTTATTATCGTTATTGTACTGCTACTTTACCGGGTGTTCTGGATCCAGCGTAACCAGGGGGAGGAATTTCAAACTCTCGCTGAAGAAAACCAGCTGGCCCGTTTAACGATTGATGCTCCACGTGGTATTATTCTGGATCGAAATGGCCAGATTCTGGCTTTTAATGAGCCAAGTTTCAACGTAACAATTACACCAGCATTTTTACCTGACGATCCCGAGGAGCGTCAAGCAATATATGCTCGTCTCTCCCTATTAACTGGCGTTCCGGTCACCAACACTTTGCAGCAAAGAGAACTCGTAGCTGAAGCCGATCCCTCTTTAGTCAGCACCTATTCCAAGTTAGCTGATTTGTATGACGCCCCCATCGAGGAAACATTGGATGCTACTGGTATAGTTCCTGACCTGCCAGACAGCATTGAAGAAATTATTGACCGTTTCAGCTTTGCCCCATATCTGCCCGCACCCATAAAAGCTAACATACCCATAACCCTGGCCTACACTATCGAACAGGAAAGCATATTTCTTCCCGGTGTGCGAGTTATTGAGGAGCCAATTCGCCGCTATCCGAGTGGCGAGTTCACCTCTCACCTCATCGGTTATATGGGCCCGATTCCAAACGAAAACTGGCTTAATCTAGGTTACGAGAGAGATGATCGGGTCGGTTGGGCGGGACTAGAATCATCAATGGAAATTGAGCTCTCAGGCAGGAAAGGAGAACGCCAGATAGAACAAGATTGGACCGGACGAGAGCTTCGCCAAATCGGGCCGACAGTCGAACCTGTCCCTGGCCTGAACTTGCACCTAACCCTCGATCTGGATCTGCAGAAAGAGGCCTATGAGATCCTTAAAGACATGATAGAGCTTCGACGAGCGACGCCAGATCCTTTCACTCGCGAACCTGTTGAGGTGGAACAAGGGGTGGTTATTGCCCTGAATCCTAATACAGGCGAGATCTTGGCAATGGTTAACATACCGACCTTTGATAACAATCGTTTTTCAACGGAAGTTCCTGTTGAATACTATCTTGGATTAGAAAGGAATGACTACTCACCATTGGTGAATCATGCCATCAGCGGTCAATATCCACCAGGGTCGACATTTAAATTGGTCCCTGCCTCCGGCGCTTTACAGGAAGGGGTCGTCTCCCCAAACCGGTTTCTCTTTGATCCTGGTGAGATAACCATACCCAATCGTTTCGCACCAAATGACCCGGGCCGGGCTCAAACTTTCGTATGTTGGCTTAGTGAAGGCCACGGGTACGTGAATATGTTTACCGGTATATCCAAATCGTGTGATGTTTACTTTTACAAGATCAGTGGTGGCTTTAACCAGGATGGTGAAGTTGTTGAAGGATTGGGTGTAGATCGAATAAACCGGTATGCAGACCAATTTGGCTTTGGCCGGGTACAGGGAATTGAATTACCCTTAGAAGCGCCAGGAAATAATCCAAGCCAAGCCTGGAAACGCCAGACTCATGGAGAACCCTGGTCGACGGGCGATGATTACAATATGGGTATCGGCCAGGGATTCGTTACTTCAACGCCACTGCAGGTTGCCCAAATGGCGGCCGTCGTCGCCAATGGCGGTTTCCTGTATCGACCTACCATTATCCGTCATATCACCGACGAAGAAGGTAATATCGTTAAACCTTTTGAGCCCGAGGTTTTAAACTCCGTTGATGTCGACCGGCAGTGGTTGGATGTAGTCGCCGAAGGAATGCGCATGGTTAATGAGGAAGGTGGAACCGGTGCGACATTCGTAGATTGGCTGGACGATTTTGGGATCACTACAGCGGGGAAAACAGGCACAGCAGAATATTGTGACAATATCGCAATAGAACGTCGGTGGTGCAAAGAGGGACAGATTCTACCAACCCACTCCTGGTATGTTGGATATGCGCCCTATGAAAATCCGGAGATCGTGGTTGTTGCATTTATTTTTAACGGCGGAGAGGGATCTCAATGGGCCGCACCGGTAGTGAGAGATGTCCTGGCTGCTTATTTTAAAGTTGATCAGTATGCACCAGCTGATGATAGCCTGCTACCCGATCATGGCGACGACGAAAACCAGTTTAACTCACCAGATGATTTCCCTGAAATTGGTGAAGTTACACCCTCAACTGAACAGAACGATAATCCACCGGAACCAGATCTGGATCAATAAATAGTCTGTCGATACAGCTTGTTGATTTTGCACGCCTTGGCCCCTGAACAGCGCTTTTTAGGAATATGCCCGGATGTGCTATTATCCACTCATGACGTACATCCTCCTGGTAAGACACGGACAAAATGAGTGGGTAAGAGAGAAACGCTTAGCTGGATGGGTCCCAGGAGTCCAACTCAACGAGGAAGGGCGAAACGAGGTCAAATTGTTAGCCCAACGCCTTTCGTCCTTGCCAATAAAGATGATTTACAGCAGTCCACTTGAACGCTGCATGGAGACAGCAAAAATATTGGCCGAACCAAATGATGTACAGGTTGAAAGTAAGGTGGAATTGGGGGAGGTGCGATATGGCAAGTGGGAAGGAAAAAAACTGAAAAAATTAGCTCGTAAGAAACGAAAGTGGTACCTTGTTCAGCATTTTCCAAGCCGCTTTCGATTTCCAGCTGGCGAGTCCTTTGTAGAAGTACAAACCAGGGCAGTGAATACGGTAGAAAAGTTAAGTCAATCGCTCGATGAGGAGTTTATCTTATTGGTCTCACATGCAGACGTCATTAAATTGGTCTTAGCTCATTATCTTGGTATGCATATCGATCTCTTTCAGCGATTAGCTGTCTCTCCGGCTTCTGTGAGCATCCTGGCTCTGACTGGGCGCGGTTCAGTGAACGTTCTAAGAATTAATGATAGTGGACCAATAAAGCTGCATCAACGTGAAACATCTGAAAAAAGCGGAACTGCCCTTGAAGGCGAAACAGAGTCAGACCACGAGTGAGGATAACACGTCTCTATCATGAATCATCTTACGATTGACAAGATTAAATATTCACCCTGGTTGGATACCTAAGATCGAATTACCAATATCAATAACAAGGCAGGGACTCCGGATAAGTTATTAGACGCCTAAGTTTTCGGATAGTTCCAGAGTTGTTCTGAATGTTCGAAAAAAACGAGTAAGAATCTAATGGCCCAGCATATTGAACTGAACCCTGTGTCTCATTTCACGATCGGCACAGTTGGTCCTCCGGGCAAACGCGTGTTTTATCTTCAGGGAAGCAAAGGCCCTGATATGATCTCGCTGATTATCGAGAAACAACAGGCAAGTATGCTTGCTTCTAGTCTTGAATCTTTGTTAGAAGAACTATCTAAAAAACATTCTGGAGAAGAAGCTCATGAAACTGCTTGGACTGATATGCGATTGCGAGAACCGCTTGAACCTCTATTTCGCGTCGGGAATCTGGGCATAGGTTACAATGAGGAAAGAGAAAGCCTTGTTATTGTTGCTTACGAAATAGTGGATGAAGATGAAGAACCAAATGCTGTTAGCTTCTGGTTATCACGACCACAAGCCCAATCCTTAATCCAGCACAGCTTGGAAATAGTGAGTGCAGGACGACCTATTTGTGGCAACTGTCGCCAACCTATCGATCCTGAGGGGCATTTCTGTCCCAACAGAAATGGACATGCAAAATAGGGAAATGATAACAGCATCAGAAGTTGCTGGGGCAAGGTCGATGGCAATTGTGCTCGGTAATATCTGACTATTATTAGATGTTAGCTAAGAAGAAAATTTTATCCCTAGTAGATCTCTTGGAGAATGGCCAGATAGAGTTGGATGGGCTTGTGCCTTGGGGATCCAATTACACTTTTCTTGTCCAAGTTGTGAACGGGACTAGCGAGGTGAACGCTATTTATAAACCTAGTCAAGGGGAGCGCCCACTATGGGATTTTGCAAGTGGAACGTTAAGCTTGCGCGAACGGGCGGCCTTCTTAGTAAGCGAAATGTTTGGATGGCATTTTGTCCCTCCAACTGTTCTTCGTGAGGGCCCCCATGGTTTTGGCTCGGTCCAATTTTTTGTCGATCACGATCCAAAGAAACATTATCTAACGTTCCGGGAGGAAATTCGCGATCAGGCTCAAGCTTTTGCACTGTTTGATATCTTGATAAATAATGCCGACCGAAAGAGTGGCCATGTAATTCAAGATGATAAAGGTCAATTTTGGTTAATCGATCATGGTGTTTGTTTTCATACTGAGTACAAATTGAGAAGCGTAATATGGGATTTTTCAGGTGCTCCGATTCCAAAGCTCTTGTTGGATGATTTGCATATATTTCAATCAACTATTTGTTCAACCGATAATCAACAGTGGATCGAATTGAATGAACTGTTATCTGCTAGAGAAATTGCAGCCTTCCATGCGCGCCTTGAACGATTAATTCAAACAGGGAATTTCCCACCGCCGGGGCCAGGCCGTCATTACCCTTGGCCTCTTGTATAACGCTAGAAGTAAATTGAGAAATGTCCATGGAAAGGCAGTTTAGCTTAGCGAAAGGATTACTTGCTGAGTCCAGGCGGTCGGTCGCATTAACAGGTGCGGGTATTAGCACCCCCTCAGGCATACCTGATTTTCGCAGTCCTGAATCAGGGTTGTGGGAAAATGTTGATCCCTACCAGGTCGCTTCAGTGTACGGCTTTCGGCAGCGACCGGAGGATTTTTTCGATTGGATAAGGCCGGTTGCTAAAATCGCCTTTGATGCTGAACCCAATGCTGCACATAAAGCCCTGGCTAAGATGGAAAGAGAGGGGCTGCTAAAAGGAATCATTACTCAAAACATTGACATGTTACATAGTAAAGCTGGTTCAAAAGTGATTTACGAACTTCATGGACATTGGCGAGAGGCCACATGTATTCGCTGTTATAATATTTATCCTTCTGACACTCACCTTTTGGAGTTTCTTAAAAGTGGCGATATACCTCATTGCGATAGCTGTGGAGGTATTTTAAAGCCAAATGTCATTTTGTATGGAGAACAGTTACCAATAAATATCCTAAATGAAGCTCAACGCCTCGCGCGCACGTGTGATTTAATGTTGGTTGTCGGTTCTTCACTTGAAGTCACTCCAGCCAGCCAGCTACCAATGTTGGCATTGGAAAATGACGCAAGGATAATCATAATAAATCTGGAACCAACATACTTGGATTCTTATGCGGATATAACATTCCACGCTGATGTTGTTGATGTTCTGCCAGCTTTAGCAAACTATGTTGATAGGCTATGAAACAAATAAAATTCCGAGATCGGTCACCAATTAATACTGCTCAATTAAAGGCCATTAGGCCTACCAGGCTACGGCGGCTGCTGGAAACAAGCACAACTCTAAGCTCCACATTGGATCATAATCAATTGGTAGATATAGTTGTAACTTCTGCCAACGATCTCACTGAAAGCGAATCAGCCTCCATATATTTAGTTGAACAAGCATCAGAAAAAATTGAGCTGACTGCTTCAACAGCCACAAACTTGTCAGCTGCAGAAAGAAAACCGTCGCTGGACAACAGCCTATTCGGCTGGATTCTTAGCAATAAGGAGCCGTTAGTCTTGCAAAATATACAACAGGAGTTACTCGAATATTCTGATATCGACACTCTTGATTATTTGAACGCTGATAGTTTGATGGCTGTACCATTGCTGACAAAGGATAGTGTCATAGGTGTTTTGCTCGTAAAAAATAAATTAGGAGAAGGTGGTTTTACAGAACAAGACTGTGTCCTTTTGCAAATGCTGGCGAGCCACGCTGCTGCGGCTCTCGAGAATGTGCGCCTCTTCCAACAAACAGATCTCATCGCTGAATTTATGCACGAGTTTAAAACACCTCTAATGGCCCTAACAACTGCAAGCGAAATATTAGCGCGTGAGGATCTAATTCCCTTTCATCAAGAACTGCTGATGATGATTCAAAGTGAGACGGCACGATTATCTCGGATGGCCCAAGATTTCCTCGACCTGTCCCGCCTCGAATCGGGTCGCCTTCAGTTCGATCAACAACCAGTTGATTTAACGGTTGTTGCAGAAGATGTCGTGAAGTTACAGATGGCACAAGCAGATAAAAAAGATATCAACATATCGATCGAGGTCTTAGGTGATGTACCTCTGGTCTATGGTGACTATGATCGGTTGAAGCAGCTGCTGTTAAACCTCACAAATAACGCGATCAAGTACAATAGGCAAGGAGGGATAGTTAAAATCAGGTTGCTCAATTTGGGCCAGGAAGTAGCCATCAAGGTAATGGATACAGGTCCAGGTATCGCTGCTGAAAATCTACCCCATCTATTTGAGCGCTTTTATCGCGTACGTGATGATGAGGGTTTCACTGAGGGAGCAGGGCTAGGTTTGCCTATCGCAAAGCGGATCGTTGAAAATCATGGAGGTCGAATAGAGGTGACCAGCATGTTGGGAGGTGGCAGTACTTTCACATGCTATTTTCCCCCTTCTAATAAAATCGAGAACACATTAGTTCCCGAGTAAAGCCGTGTATCAAATACTGTATACCCAGTTTGTCGTTGTGCTTACAGTGGCGAATCATTTCGGACAATATTCTTCACCTATTGTTCCAGGTCGCTTCGTACGTTAAAATTGCTTCTCTTGGAACTAATTATTATTGAAGACAAAGAGTATAAACATGGAAAAAGAACGTGTGATCATCATAGGCTCAGGACCAGCAGGTCTGACGGCCGCTATCTATACTGCTCGAGCCACCCTAAATCCGCTGGTCATTGTTGGCAGCCAATTGGGAGGACAGATATCAATTACGGCAGAGGTTGAAAATTATCCCGGTTTCCCCGATCCGGATATTACCGGACCTGACTTAGTTGATCGGATGTATAGACAAGCTGAGAGGTTTGGGACCCGGTTTGAATATGATGAAGTTACTGAAGTTGATTTTACAAAGGGCTCTCCATTCATCGTAAAGACCAACAATAAGGAATTTCAAACTGATGCAGTTATTGTAACCGCTGGCGCATCCCCCAGACGTTTGGGTGTGCCGGGGGAGGAAGATCTTATTGGTCGTGGTGTCAGTTTTTGTGCTACCTGTGATGGTTTTTTCTTCCGAGGTAAGGAGGTCGTGGTTGTAGGGGGTGGTGACAGTGCACTTGAGGAAGGTCTCTTTTTAACAAAGTTCGCCAATAAGGTACGCGTAATTCACCGGCGAGATGAGTTAAGGGCAGGTCCAGCCTTGAAACGAAGGGCCTTTGCCAACGAGAAAATTGAGTTTATTTGGGATACAGTGTTAGATGAAATAAATGGCAATGGCATGGTGTCTTCCGTAAATCTTAGGAATATCAAAACCAAAGAAACTAGCCAATTGCCTACGGACGGTGTTTTTATTTATATTGGACATTATCCTAACAGCAAATTTCTGGAAGGGCAGATTGCCATGGATGAGCATGGCTACGTTATTGCCGATGAAAAGATGCGTGCAAGCGTCGCGGGAATCTTTGCTGCGGGTGAAATTCAGGACTCCTATTTCCGTCAAATTGCTACATCGGTGGGACAGGGTTGTGCAGCGGCTATTCAGTGTGAGAAGTGGTTGAGCTCGCAAGAGTGATATTAGTAGGAAAGTGGTCAGCGTATAGTTGATAGCTATAAAAATTGATAGATCAGGGGGCGATCGCTAAGAATTTTAAATTAATGAACTGATCAACTGGCATGCTAAAAATTTTATTAGCCAGAATATATTATATGTGGGGGAGTTTGCACCGAAATTTCGGAAATCAGAGCAGTTTTTTACGGGAGCATCGGTCAGCTGTTAAACGGTTCAGCCAGGCATATAAGCTGGACCCTAATTTCAGGGAAGCCCGACTTGATCGAGCGATAATTCTTTATCGAGAGATGGGACAATTTGAAGAGGCCCGATCTGACTTAAACGCTTTGTTGGCTGATGATCCTTCCTATGAGCCAGCGCTTCTGAACCGGGCTATGCTGGCTCAAGAACAGGGCCAATACGTTGAAGCTTTGGCTGACTTTGATGCATATCTCGCACTACCTGGTGGTGATCAAGAATACAGGCGTTTGGCTTCGCGAACGGCAGAACTTCTCCGAGAGTTGGTAATGGAGTTGACATCGGAGGAGGAATAAGGGCCCGGAAAACATCAAGTTAACAGCGCCTATAACTATTGTTAGATATTAAGATGTACCAATCCCAGCCGCGATCTCATTGAGATCATCTATTGACGTAACCGAAGATAAGCGGTCGAGAAATTCGAATAGGGAAGAACTGCCTTCTCGAATCGCCAATATTGTCGGCCCTATTGGATCATCTCCTTGCTCGCCAGGTTCATCAGCATATGATCCATAGAACGCAAAAAAAGCCTGGTTTAACTTACGTAAGCGGTGGCCGTTCTCCCAAAAGAATAAACGTCGCTCTTCCATATAAGCCTCCGCATTCTCTACTCGGCCTTCCGCCAATAATTCGTCTACTTTAATACGGGTTGTCCTCATTTCCTTGTTGAAATCAAAACGAAGGGGATCTGATCCGTCATCCTCCTCCTCACCGGATTCCGGTTCATCAGCAGGTATAAACTCAGGGTAATATCGTTCTAATACTTTGCGGCCGATTTCATTACCTACAATTGAAGCAGCGGTTTCGTTGATAGTTAACAGCTCATTATTGGAGAATATATTGATACCTAAGGGTTTCAAGGTGAGCCAATGATGAGCCCATTCATGAGCTATTGTATTTGAAAGGAAGTTGATATCATTGGTTTCGACGATCATCGCTGGATAAAAACCCAAGCCACCAATGGGGGCCACCAGGGCTGATAGGTCGGCCGCCTCATATATTCCAGATTCAATATCTTCTCTGATTGAAGTAGATAAACCATGGTCCAACGGAATATTGTATATTTGCTTAATCTCTTCTCTTGGAGAAACGATCAATACCAGCGGTAAGGGGGTCATCTGAAATAATACTGGCGGCCATGTGTATCCGAGGACGTTAAATCCTTCTTCGTTTAATACAGAAGAGATCTGATTTTGGAGAATTGACTCAGCTATCTGCTGCTTCATGGATAAATCAGCCCGTAAGACATCCACTTCTTGCTGCAAGTCGCTTGCTTCGTGTGCGGGATCATCCAATTCCGGATCCGCAAAGATTCCATTTATCTGCGCTTCAAGACGCCGCACGTTCTCTAGCTGATTAAGGTAATCAAGAACAAAATCTTTCTGTTGCTCATCATTGAGGTATCGATCACCTGAAGTTAGCTGCGCTTCACTTTTTGTCGCTATGGCCTGTACTCCCCAGGTAAGAAAGTCAAAATACCTTTGCCCCAATATCGTTCCGATCTTAAAGCGTTCATCTTGGAAGGCCGGCCACTCAGGGACCAGTAACAAGACAATTATCAGGGCTAATATTAGCAGGCGGCCCAACACAAATGTACGTTTCAAAACCATAATTATGACTAAATATTACTCTGGAGTTTATCCATAACTGAAGATTGCCCTATTTATAAAAAGGAATATCGTATCAGATATGACATCGATGGTTGAAATAAAAGCTTTTCACTCATAATAGCAATCTTAACTAAAATTAACTTTAAAGAGGAATTATGCGATTCTTAGTAACTGGTGGAGCCGGTTTTCTGGGCGCTGCCTTGGCTAACAAATTGGTATTGAACGGCCATGATGTTCGGGTTTTGGATGACCTGAGCAGCGGTGATAGAGAAGCTCTTTCTTCCAATGTCCACTTCACTCGAGGTGACGTTAATGATATCCCTCTACTATGGACTATGCTCCAGGATGTTGATTGTGTTTATCATTTAGCCGCTCGGGTGAGTGTTGCCCAGTCAATTCTGTACCCCAAGGATTATAACAGGACCAACGTTGGTGGAACTGTCAGCCTGATGGAGGCGATGCGTGATGCTGGCATCCGACGCGTTGTGCTGGCATCTTCAGGAGCGATCTACGGCCAACAGGAAAGACAACCAGTTTTGGAAGATGATTTACCGCAACCCGATTCCCCGTATGCTGTCAGCAAATGGGCTGCTGAGCAATACGTTCATACTATCGGCCGTCTTTGGGCTATAGAAACAGTCGCCCTACGGATTTTTAACGCTTATGGACCGGGTCAGAGCCTGCCAGCATCTCATGCACCAGTTGTTACCCGTTTTTTGGAGGCCATCACATCAGGGGGGTCTCTGGTTGTATACGGCAGCGGGGAGCAGACCCGTGATTTCGTCTATGTCGATGATGTGGTTGATGCCCTTGTGAATGCGGCGACGGCTCAGCGGGTCAACCGCCAAATACTGAATGTGGGCAGCGGTGTGGAAACCTCAGTAAACCGATTGATAGCTGAGATTGAACACGCTGGAAATCGACAGGCACAGTGCATCTGGAATAAAGAGAAATCCGGCGGGGTGATGAGGTTGGTTGCTGACATATCAAAAGCGGCAAGATTACTCGACTTTCAACCAAAGATAGATTTAACTCATGGCCTGAGTCAAACTCTTGTTCACGACAAGCGTTTCAACATTTCAGTTAGCTAGGACCAAGGAAATTAAATCCCCCGTATAGTCGTTTAAATTACAAAAAAGCGCCAAGAACATCGTTCTTGGCGAATCAGTGCCCTGGAGAGGACTCGAACCTCCACGCCTAAAAAGGCATAGGCCCTCAACCTACCGCGTATGCCAATTCCGCCACCAGGGCATTGTTAAATAAATTATAGCCCCTGCAAGAACCATGTCAACGAGACAAGATCGCCAATTCAATCAATAAATCAATCGAGAAAATAGTTTCAGCACCTTCATCCGTAGATTGAAATTTGTCCAATTGCCCCAGACTACATTCACTCGTTAGAAAGAAGTAGAAAATTTTAATGTAATTCTTTTACAAATTCGTTTACAATGTAAATAACACTGCAAATTTGCGGTGTGCTGGGTTTATGGAACCGAATTCAAGAAAAAAACCACCTATTTTAAATATAAAGGAAGAAAACCTGTCTTACCCCCTTGACTTTTGACTTTTATTTATGCTAGACTGCACGTTTGGTTTTAACTACACGGAACAACCGGAGGTTGCTAACCCCTTAGGTTCATGATCTTTTAGACGGGAGAAGTTTTGATATTACAGATGAATGCTTTGACAGGGCCATTCGATGAAATGGAAATTGTAAACTTGCTGTTGGCTGATGCAACTGAGAGAGGATATATAACTTACGATCAGATTTTAGAAGCATTACCAGAAGTTGAAGATAATTTGCCGTTGTTGGAGACGATTTTAGAAGAGCTGCAGAACGGTGGAATTTCAATTTATGAAAGCGAGGAAGATGTTGCCACAGCACAAGATGGTGACGAAGGAAAGAATGGCAGCGGTTACCGTGATAACCGGCCCCATGCCGCACCTCTGTTCGACCTCAGCAACGTCCCTATTGACGATTCGGTAGGATTATATTTTCGTGAGATGGGGCAGCAAGGATTGCTGTCGGCCGAGGAAGAAGTCCATCTAGCCAAGGAGATTGAAGCAGGGCGTAATATTGAGGTTCAACTGCTAGAGGTCGAGTTGAGCTTAGATGAAATGGACGAAGCCTACAATATCCAGGCAATTGGCGATGCCGCTAGAGCCCACCTGATCCGGGCAAACACTCGATTGGTAGTTAGTATTGCTAAGAAGTATAGGGGTCGTGGTTTGCAATTCTTGGATCTGATTCAAGAGGGGAATGTTGGCCTGATGAAGGCGGTTGAGAAATACGATTACCGCAGAGGAAACCGGTTCAGCACTTACGCTACTTGGTGGATCCGGCAGGCAGTGACCCGAGCGCTTGCCAACCATGGAAGAACTATTCGGATTCCGGCTCACTTGGGCGGCCGAATTAGCAAGTTGTACCAGGTCGCTCAGGAGTTGGAGCAAGAGCTGGGACGCCAGCCTTCTGCGGAAGAGATCGCCGAGAACATGGACTTACCAGCGGAGAGAGTTCGTTGGATGCTCCGGACAAGCCGCCAACCTGTTCACTTGGAACGACCGGTGGGTGACGAATCCGATGCAGAGCTGGGAGATTTCATCGAGGATATAGAACTACCCCAACCCGGTGAAACTGTGGCTTCCAATATGCTAACGGAAGAGATTGGAGAGATCTTGGATCAGCTGACTCCCCGAGAGGCTCGTATCCTCCGTCTACGATACGGCTTGCAGGACGGTGAGTCACGAACATTAAAGGAAGTTGGAGAAATGTTTGGCCTTTCCAGAGAGCGTATTCGCCAGTTAGAGAAGGAAGCCCTTAGAAAACTGCGGCACCCGAACTTTGCTGGCCATTTAAGGCAGTATCTTGGTTAATTGAAAACCCAAATAGTCGTTGAATAGCCCCTCTTTTTGTGGGGCTTTTTTTTATTTGGAGGGTTTCCGGTTCAACCATCAGGTATAATCATTCGATAATCATGGCTATTCTTACAACTTCCGGAGTGGGCCAATCCTTTGGTTCCTTCGATGTCTTTCTGAATGTTATAGTCAGTGTGCCAAATAATGGCAAGATTGGCTTAGTGGGGCCCAATGGCATTGGGAAGACAACGCTCTTGCTATTATTGGCAGGGCTGGTCCAGCCATCTACCGGTTCGATAAATTGGGCCCGGGGAAAAAGACTGGGTTATCTCCCTCAGGAAGCGGCCCAGGCCTTCGCGGGATTGGAGAATAGTGTCTATGATGAAATGCTGGCCCAATTCGCTCAGCTCCGTCGAGATGAGGTTCGATTACGCCAAATGGAATCCGAGATGGGAACAGGCAATCCATCTGCTTCGCTGCTAGAAAAATATGGGACAGCCTTGGAACAGTTTGAACTTGACAGTGGCTATGATTATGAAACCAGAATTCAACAGGTCTTGCAGGGATTAGGTTTTGGCAAGAAAGATTGGGGCTTGAAATTAAGTCATCTGAGCGGTGGTCAGAAAACGCGGGCTTTACTCGGGAGATTGCTCTTGGAGAAGCCTGATCTTTTGATATTGGATGAACCTACCAATCACCTGGATGTTTCTGCCATAGAGTGGCTGGAAAACACCTTAAGGACATGGGACGGCGCACTTGTAGTGGTCAGTCACGACCGTTATTTCTTGGATAAGGTCGCCAACACAATCTGGGAGATGAGGCGAGATGGAATTGAGACCTATCGGGGAAATTACAGTGCTTATCTTCAACAGCGCGAAGAGCGCTGGGAAAGAAGATTAAAAGGTTTTGAGGCGCGTAGAGAACGATTAAATAAGGAACTCGATTTTGTTCGTCGAAATATCGCTGGCCAGAGAGGTCAAATGGCTAAGGGAAAACTCAGCCGGATTAGTCGTGAACTCCATGCTATTCAGAGAGGTGGCGCAGAAGCTATTGAGGGGAAGAGCTGGTCTGAAACCAGCAACCAATTGGGGGGATTATCTCGTTATTCAATGAGTGTAGCAGAAGCGACAGAAGCGATTAAAAATTTACAGAAACCGGATGGTTCCTTCCACAACTTCAAAATAAAAATGAAGAGCAGCCAACGAAGTGGAAACCTTGTCCTGAAAACAAAGGATTTGGAGATTGGATATCCGGGTAACAGACTGTTTGTTAGTGACGACATTGAGCTGCATCGTCTGGAGTGTGCTGCGCTTTTAGGCCCTAATGGAAGTGGAAAAACAACCTTCATCAAGAGTATTATTGGCCATCTGGATCCGCTAGGAGGTCATATTCAGCACGGTGCAAGCGTCAAAATCGGCTACTTTGCC
>BTQB01000004.1:0-32093 GCA_036985655.1 Anaerolineae bacterium
TTTTCTTGTAAACAGGATACCTTCATTGGCGCTCTCCTGAAGTTTTGTTGTAATAACCCGCATGTAACTGCTAAAAATAGTATACAAAATCAACGGTCACCTAGCAAGATCTCCTTGCTTACTCCACGTATATTAGCCCTTTAAGTTAAATTTGAGTATCAGGCTTCACTGAAGAGCTGCTAGGAGCGGAATGCAAGATATGGTAGGTGGCGATTGCTGTGGCAGTACCCACATTATGGGATCGACCCTTTCCATACATGGGAATAAAGATCGACGCATCACAGGCGCTTAACGTTTTTTTGGTTAGGCCGTGGTCCTCATTGCCTACAACCAGGCATGTTCTCTCCGGAAAATCATACGAATAGAATGGTACAGCATCATCTGTTATTTCCAGTCCGATGATTGCGTAACCACGATTCCTAAGGTCATTTATATCACCTGCTATTTCTTTACTGTATCGCCATTTTACAGACCTGGTCTTACTCCGAGCTACTTTGTCGATAGTGGGGTTTGGCGGAAGAGGGGTGATCCCGGTGAGAATTAATTCTCCAACCCCTGCTCCGTCAGCCATCCTAAAGATGGCCCCAACATTGTAGGGATATTCAACGCTCTGGAGTATAAGGATCAGGCTTCTTTTTGTCCGATTTTCCCTTTTGAAATTGCGTAGGAATCGCTTTAACTCGGTGCCGATAAGTGGTCTCATCGATCAATATTTGGACTATAAATTCATTATTCTCTATTCCCTCGAACCATTTATTATGTGACAAAGGGGATAATTAGCCGAATTGCGGACGTACGGACAGGGATTGATAGAAAATAACGGGAGAGGCATCGTTGTTCTTCAGCATTTATTCCTATCAGGAGTTTTGTGGAAGTTGCGTGTTATGTCCGCGGCAACCCGCCTATTTTTAGTTGGTGGCCTTGATTCTAATATTTTTTCGCCACTCAATATTGAACGATTATCATCCAAGATTGGTGATGAATATCATAAATTATCGCTGGATACTCCTAATTAATTAGCTATACTCAGACTCATGTCGCTGCCACCTCTCACAGTTCCATACACCTTGGCCGCGCTATCTCCAATCTTAGTTGTTCTTTATTTAATGATCTTTCGCAACTGGGGAGGGAGCAAGGCCGGTCCTGCTGGATACCTGGCCGCTATTATTGTTGCTGTCCTAATTTTTGGCGCTGATTTGACGCTTTTATTTGTGGCGCTTGGCCGTTCATTACTCTTAGCCCTGTTTGTGCTTTACATAATATGGATGGCCCTTCTTTTATACCACGTGGTCAATGAAGCTGGTGCAATTAGCGTTATTGGCAACGAACTGCCTGGTTTAGCCCGGGATCGCGCCTCCCAGGCGCTTCTTCTCGGTTGGGTCTTTGGCTCATTTCTTCAGGGCGCATCAGGCTTTGGTGTTCCTGCGGCTGTGGTCGCTCCTTTGCTTGTAGGCTTAGGGTTCGGGCCAAATCCCGCTGTAATCATAGCATTAGTTGGCCATGCCTGGGCGGTCACTTTTGGCTCACTTGGTTCTTCTTTTTACTCCCTTATTGCAGCTACAGGTGAACTCGGCGATATACTATCAGGACCGTCTGCTGGCCTGCTGGCGATTGCGACCCTGGCCTGTGGTTTTGCTGTTCTCTGGGAAACTGGAAAATGGGCGGCCGTTCGGCAGAAATGGGTTCAGCTTCTTGTAGTAGGATTTATCATGGGTGGGGTGCAGCTTGGCTTAGCTATTGCGGGCCTGTGGAGCCTTGCCGCTCTGGGCGCTGGTCTGGCTGGACTGATAGTTCTGTTTCTCGACCTTCGATATTCAATCCTGGACATATATTCATGGAACAATCACATCAGGCGCCTTCGCCTGAGAATTACCGGAGAAAAACGATTCAACAACATCTACCCTGGTGAATCAGTGGCAGTAGAGGAAACGAAGGATAAAAAGCAGTTGGATCGCCCGGCACTGATCAAAGCGTCATTGCCCTACGCATTACTAACGATAATTATCATCCTTGGCCAGCTTGTTTTCAAAGAGCCTCTTTCTATAGTCAGATTGGACCCGATTTTTCCAGAGGTTAAGACCAGTTTCGGATGGCTGACTCCCGCTGGACCTGGCCGGGCCATCAGCCTTTTAGGACACGCGGGAGCCCTCTTGCTATATGCGAGCATCCTTAGCTTCTTATGGTTCAAATGGCGGGGCGCTTTTAACAAGAGTCAAGAATACAGCGCCGTCACTATCATCAAAAAAACAGTTCGTGGATCCTTCAAGTCAACTATTGGTATTTTCACTTTGCTTGCTATGGCAGTTACAATGCAACATGCGGCTATGACCCAAATATTAGCCGCGGCATTAAGTGTGGGAACGGGACCGATATTCCCTTTACTCAGCCCATTTATTGGCGCCTTCGGGGCCTTTATGACGGGAAGTAATACCAATAGTAACGTCGTTTTCGGCCAGCTTCAGCAGGAAACAGCCATAGCTCTCGGAATATCGACCACAGCTATACTCGCTTCCCAAACGGCCGGAGGGGCAATTGGCAGTCTCTTTGCGCCAGCTAAGGTGATCGTCGGCTCTAGTACAGTTAAGGGGGCTCAGGATAGCCAGGTGCTGAAGAAAGCCACCGTATACGGATTGCTTATCATTGCTTTGTTAAGCGTAGTGACCTGGTTAGTAATTCTTCTTGATTAATCATAAATCGTTTTATGTAAAGATGAGTGTAATTACCACTGCGTAGCAGCCGTTTGGAGGCAGCGCTCATTCGCTCAGCTATATTTTCACCGCTGCATAAGATGAACTTTAGCCGGATTCAATGGAATTTAATAGACTGGCCGAGTTGGAAGATATACTTCGTTATGAGGAGCTCTCAGGCAGTAATCGTCCCCGTAATTCTCGAGACCGGAAAAGATTAATAGTGCTGGCCCTGTTAGAGGGAGATTGGATTTCTCGACACCCTATTATGTTCCGATTCGATAATACATAATATTTGGCGAACTGTTTCACTCTGCCTATCTTCCTCATTCACAACCCGGTAATCAAAATCAACCGCCCTTTTCATCTCCTGGCGTGCCGTAGCAATTCTCAAATTCAAACCCTCAGCAGTTTCTGACTTTCTCTCCCTTAACCGGCGAATCAATGCTTCCTCCGACTCCGCTGCAAGGAAAATAAATACAGCATCGGGAATCAATCTTCTTATAGTGGCCGCCCCTTGAACATCGACCCGCATGATAACATCCAAATTACTATTGAATGCATCTCGAATCTGTTGTTTTGGAACGCCTTTATAATCATTATAAACAACCGCATATTCTAATAATTCATCGTTTTCTATCATAGCGGCGAATTCATCATGACTCATAAAAAAATAATCTTTTCCATGGATCTCCCCGGGTCGTGGTTGCCGGGTAGTGGCTGTCACCACAAAATAAAATGAATTCCGGTTTTCCATGACCATCCGGGCAATAGTATCCTTGCCGACGCCAGATGGTCCCGAAATAACAATTAAAAGGGGAGAGAATGCTTGCGTGTACGGATCATCTTCAATCACACTTGCACCGCCATTTAGCCTTCGTATAATTTTCTCAAGGATATTCTAGCAACAGAAACCATTTAAGTCAGGAGCAAAATAAGAGTTAATATGCCTAACTACGACTATCACTGCTCAAATTGTGGCAAGCAGGTGCGTCTCTTTTTCACCTATGCCCAATATGATTCGGCCGATCCTAAGTGTCCCCATTGCAACAGCGAAAAGTTAAAACGCCTGATCAGCCGTGTTGCTTTGGCAAAATCGGAGGATGCCCGGTTGGACTCTTTAGATCCCGAAAGCATGCTTGCTGGTGTAGATGAAGATGACCCTCGCTCACTCGGCAAATTTATGCGAAAAATGAGCTCGGAAATGGGGGAGGACCTCGGAGACGAGTTTGATGAGGTTGTCAATCGCCTCGAATCCGGCGAATCGCCGGAAGAAATCGAAAAATCGATGCCTGAACTCGCCGATGAAGGTGGTTCTTTCGGAAGCGATGACCTGATCTAAGAGCCTTCTACCCAATAAAATCCGGAGCGAAACCTAATTACAATTGAGAGCGAAGGAGAGCATTTCTTAATGCAGCCCTACAGGGGGAGGTACATCTTTTTACTGCTTATGGCCGGATCCGATAGCTAGTCGTTCCATCAAATTCTTTCTAATATCATCCTGGACGACGTCTTTCGGGCGGTTTGCATCTATGATAACCCATCTATCTGGCTCGGCGGCAACGAGGGCTTTGTATCCCTTCTCCACCCTTTCATAAAATGATATCGACTGTAAGTCCATTCTATTCATCTCAGCACCCCCAATTTCCCGCCTTTCTAATCCATCCTCCACTCCTATTTCCAGGAGAAAAGTTAGATTTGGTTTAAGGCCTCCCGTTGAAAATCGGATGATCTGCCGCAGCGCTTTTAAATCTAATCCTCGTCCATATCCTTGATAGGCTATTGTGCTATCCGCGTAACGGTCACTCAAAACAATAGCTCCCGACTCAAGCGCTGGCAAAATGACTTCAGATACATATTGGGCTCTCGAGGCTGAATAGAGCAGCACCTCTGCTTCAGGGGCCATATTTCTGTTATTAACATCGTGGAGACAGGACCGCACCTGTTCGCCAATATTGGTTCCTCCTGGTTCGCGGGAAACGACCACCGTATATTCTAGGGATCTCAGGTACTCAGCAGCTAAATCTATTTGGGTTGATTTACCGCTACCCTCTGAGCCTTCAAAGGTAATAAACATTAGGTTACAGATGACAATAAAAGTTGATGATATTAATTTGCGGGGGTGTTAAAGATCCTAACGTGGCGATTCGATCCCTTGCCATAACTATGGGAGACGAGATTTGCCTGTCTAACCATCTGATGCTGATATCGGCGAATGGCACTGCCAACTGGATGCAAATCAATTCTGCTTTGCCCACCTCTAACGAGTTGAATCGCTTTCTCAGTTTCTGAAATTGCCTCTTCAAAAGGATCCGCCGATCGGGTCTCTAAATTGAAAGCCTCGGCTAGAAATTTTTCCATTTGAGTAACGGTATTGGCCCTCAAGACATATACCGGTGTTCTTCGGTTTTGCGCATCAGTAATTAAGCGCCTTTGTTTTCGAAAATAGCTTTTTAATGTTACAAGAACATCGGCATCTTTTAGCTGGTCGACAATCAAAATCGATAAATTTAAACTCATAGCAGCCTGCAGCAGCCGATTTCGAGCTGCGCCATAGGCAAATATCCTCAGGGTTCGGGCAGGTAGTTCTGCCTGGTTAGCTTTTTTACCAATCTCTTCTTTGACCGCAAAATTTGTTAGACGTTTACTTCTATTACCCTTGCTCTCCTTAAAGTTCCGGCCATTCTTCGTTCCATTCGACCGGCGAAATTCAGTAGTTGGGATCTTCCATTCTTCCTCATGTTCGATTTGAATCTCGCCGTCTTCATCTCGCCACCGCAATTCCACCCCTAGAGGACGGCCGCGTAGCATAGAATCGACGGCCATAGCCACATTTCTATGAATGGCTAACCTTTGCCGATCTTGTATTTCGATGAGGATATCAAATGTCGGCGGGGCCCGGCGCTCAAGGACAGTCTTTTGGGTTCCCCGACGCCTTGCCTCTTCATCAGACAGGGTAACACTCTCTATTCCGCCAACCAGATCTGATAATGTCGGATTTAGCAAGAGGTTTTCAATCGTATTGCCATGAGCAGTTCCTATTAACTGGACACCTCTCTCATTAATCGTTCTTGCCGCTGCGGCTTCTCGTTCGCGGCCGATCTCATCAATTATGATCACTTCTGGATTGTGATTTTCTACAGCTTCGATCATGACCTCATGTTGAAAGGCCGGCCTGGGTACCTGCATTCGCCGGGCTCGGCCGACAGCAGGATGAGGGATATCCCCGTCTCCCCCAATCTCATTAGAAGTGTCAACGATTATGACCCGTTTTTTTTCAGCTAGAACCCGGGCCATCTCCCTCAACATTGTAGTTTTCCCAACACCGGGGCGACCTAAAAGTAGAATACTCTGACCATCTTCAATTAAATCTGATATTATGTCAATTGTGCCGTAGACGGCCCGGCCCACGCGGCAGGTGAGACCGACGATCTGCCCCCTCCGGTTCTTTATAGCTGAAATACGATGTAATGTACGGGCTATGCCTGCTCGATTATCATCATCGAAGGCTCCAATACCGGCGACAACCTCGTCTATTTCAGCCCTGGTAACTTCCGAATCTCTTAGATTATTTTCACCAAATACATAGCGGGCTGCCGGACGGCGGCCGAGATCCATCACTACTTCCAAGAGCTCGTCTTCCCGGCCATAGCTCTCAATATTGTCCTGAATGCTATCTGGAAGCAGCTCTAATAGTTGTCGTAAATCCTCAATTAATTGTTCTTTGTCTTCAGCCATTCTGCTTATGAGTCGCTTGTATGTTTTCTACTATGCCTTCCATTCGATTGGCTGAATCCTTGGATAAGGGTCGATGAACCTGGAACGGCCTGGGCCTCGAAACCCAGATCATTGACCTGAGACTGCATTTTAATAGCCTTGGTCATATGTCTAACCATGACGGCCTGGCTGCCCCAATACCTGAATCCTGCATCTTCGAGTGGGCGCTGAAGCCAGCTTTGATACTTGCGTACGCAGCAATAAATAGGATGTTCTTCAGTTGCCTTGCTGGTACCCAATGCGGCCTTAACAATCATTTTGGGCTTTGTATGGGCATTGGGATGAATTAACAATCTCATCCAGGTGGCGATGGTTCCCCTATTGGTATGGATAAAAGCGGTTAGCTCATTATCTTCCCTTAATACCCAATTATCACCTGAATTTATTGGGGGATTCGGCTCCACCGATTGGATAAGACGAGGAACGACATTTGAATAGAGCACAAATACATCCCAGTCGTCAATCGAATCATAGGGTTGCAAATTAGTTACATTCTCATAATCTTCAGATGAATCACTGATCCAGATATCCTGCCTTGTATAAACGACAAATCCAGCCTTTCTTAATATCAGAAATTCAGGCCCAGATTCGTTTACTTCGGCGATCAGGTTATGTATGCCTCGAGCGCCAGAAATGGCGGCTAAATCATCCATCATTGGTAGCCAGATATCTTCATCTATATCTTGATAGTTCTCATGGCTTTTTAATGCGTCCGATGTTCCCAGGAATACTAATCGAGCTGTCGCACAACCTTCGTAACATCTAAACTGAACAAAGGCTGAATTAGATCGATCATCGGATTTCCAAATATAGGTTGGATAGTGGCGGCCCTTAAATCGGTTGACCAGCGCACTGCGAACTGGATGCGGAAAGCCGATCGCCGCTGATTCAGCATCTAAGGCAATGCCACCTTCACCTAACCGGTGGACAAGAGGAAGATCTCTTAACTGAAATAGTCGAATCATTACACAAAAGTTTAACAGCGGGGATAGACAGAAGCAAGAGGGACGAATGTTCAGTTAATGTTTTTTTGTTTTGATCCCTTGTGCTATAAATTAATATCTATCTCAAGCGTGCGTCCTCAATTATTGTCCTTCTGCACGATCAATGTGTATTGAATAGGAGAAATCGATGGAACCGACAATACGGGAATTAATGCGTTATAGGGGTAATTGGGGTCAATGGAGCTGGATCGCCCATAGAATTTCAGGATTAGCTGTATTGTTGTTCCTGATCGTTCATGTCTGGGACACGGCTAACGCTGCTTTCTGGCCGGAAGCATATATTTATACAGTTGAAGTTTTCAAATGGTTCCCTTTTAGTGTCGGCGAGATCGCCTTAGTGGCCGCTGTTTTATATCACGCCATTAATGGTATTAGGGTGACTATCCTCGACTTTAAGCCTGATTGGTGGAAATACCAGCAGCAGAGCGCCATGATTTCCTGGATCCTATTCGCCATCGCTTTTTTACCGATCGGGATTTTGATGTTTAGCAACACCTTGGATTATTGCAGTAATTTATCAGCAGAAGGTCTGAGTTGTTTCACCTTCCCAACACCTTAGGCATCAGGGTTAAAAATTCACGACTGAATTGCGAATCACCAGAAACAATGTACTTGGAGAGATAGAATGGCAACTACCAGACGTATGAAACCTCAAAGTAACTTGGAAAGGTGGGCTTTTCTATTTATGCGCCTATCTGGAATAATGTTGCTGTTATTAGCTGTAGGTCACCTGTTGCTGCAGCATGTGTTTCGCGATGTCCACAATTTAACTTTGCAGGTAGTACAGGATATCTGGAGATCTTGGGGTTGGCGTGCTTATGATCTGCTCTTACTCATATTTGCCGTAATTCATGGCTTCAATGGACTCAGACAGGTTCTCGAGGATTACATTCATAATCCTTCAACAGTCAAAATAATAAAATGGATTTTGGTGGCAGCGATTATCACGACGATTATCTGGTCAACGGTAGCGATTTTTTCTTTCAACCCTGAAGCAGTACTATCAACAGCAAATTGAGAAAAAAAATGTCCAATAAAATTGTAACCCACGAATTTGATGCTGTAATAATTGGGGCTGGTGGAGCAGGCTTAATGGCTGCCTTATACGCGAGCAAGGAAGCAAATGTAGCTGTTATTTCGAAACTTTACCCTACTCGATCACACACCGGCGCTGCTCAGGGTGGGATTGGGGCAGCGCTTGGCAATCTTGAAGAGGATCATTGGGAATGGCATGCTTATGACACGGTGAAAGGATCGGATTTCTTGGCCGACCAGGATGCAGTTGACATCCTGTGTCAGGAAGCAATCGACACAGTTTTCGAGCTAGAACACATGGGGCTGCCATTTGACCGGACTGAAGAAGGTAAGATTTCACAACGCCGCTTCGGGGGCCACACCAACTTTGAAACGGGCAAGCCGGTTATGCGCGCCTGCCATGCGGCCGACAGAACAGGCCACATGATTTTGCAGACACTGTACCAACAATGTGTGAAGAATAAGGTGAAATTTTTCGACGAGTACCATGTGCTTGATCTCATACGGGTCGACAATACTATTTGTGGCGTTGTAGCCATCTCTATCCTTGATGGCGCATTCCATGTCTTTCACAGCAAATCGGTCTTATTTGCGACAGGAGGATGGGGTCGATGTTGGGAAGTCACCTCCAATGCTCATTCCCTTACTGGTGATGGAGCGGCGATTTGTCTGCGACGCGGAATCCCTCTTGAAGATATGGAATTCTTCCAGTTTCATCCAACGGGAATATATCGACTGGGAATCCTGATTACTGAAGGGGTGCGTGGCGAAGGGGGTGTTCTGGTCAATGATAAGGGTGAGCGTTTTATGGCCCGTTACGCCCCTACGATGAAAGATCTGGCGAGCCGCGACGTCGTTAGCAGGGCAATCTATCTAGAGATAAAGGACGGAATGGGTATCAATGGCCAAAATTATGTCCACCTGGACGTTAGACCAGAGATAGTGAATCACTATTTTGAGAAGGATGGTGAGGACAAAAGAATTGATGCTGCATATATTGAAGAAAAGCTGCCTGACATTGCCGATTTTACTCGCACCTATTTAGGGGTTGATCCGGTCAAAGAACCGATGCCCGTCCAACCTACTGCTCATTACGCCATGGGAGGGATACCGACCGACTTAGACGGGCGGGTGATTTTGGATGCTGACAATTCGGTGATGCCAGGCTTGTATGCGGCCGGAGAGGTAGCCTGCGTATCTGTCCATGGGGCAAACCGTCTCGGGACTAATTCCTTGGTTGACCTGGTGGTCTTCGGCCGGCGAGCTGGTATTCACATGGCTAAATATTGCCAGGATTCTCAATTGCATCCCCTTCCAGACAATCCGGCGGCCGAGGCTATTAATGCCCTGGAAAAAATCAGAAGTAATGAGGGGGGGATAAGGTCTCATGACCTCCGCTCATCTATGCAGAAGGTGATGACTGATAATGTCAGCGTCTTTCGGACAAACGAGACCTTGAGTACAGCAAAAGACCGGCTGGCTGAATTAAGGGAGAGCTTTAATAAAGTAACTATTGACGATAGAGGTTATCAATTCAACACAGATCTGCTTGAGGCCTGGGAGTTTGGCTGTTTGTTAGAATTGGCTCAGGTCACTACCGAATCCGCCCTTGCCCGAAAAGAGAGTAGAGGTGCCCATGCACGAGACGATTTTTCTGAGCGAGATGATAAAGAATGGTTAAAACATACTCTATGCTTCAGGGAAGGAGACCGGTACAAATTGGCTTATAAGCCGGTAACCCTTGGACGCTACGAGCCACAAAAACGTGTCTACTAGTTTGCTCAATTAGGCTATGTATGGAAGAGTTTTTCGATTTCTAAATAACTTCCAATTCTCAAATCGGAGTAAGATCAATGCGGGTTGATTTAAGAATAAGGCGTTTTAATCCAGAGCAAGATAAAAAACCATGGTGGGGCGAATATACTATGGAGGATATCGATCCCAGAGATTCAGTGCTGGATATATTACATAAAGTAAAATGGACGATTGATGGAACATTAACTTTACGCCGCTCTTGCGCTCATGGCGTTTGTGGGTCGGACGCTTTGAGAATCAATGGCAGCAATGCCCTTGCCTGTAAGGTACTAATCAGCAGGTTGGCCAAAGAAGGCGCCACCGAGGTCGAAATACAGGTAGAACCAATTCTTGGACTTAAGGTGGTGAAAGATCTTGTCGTTGATATGGAACCTTTCTTTGAACATTATCGATCGGTTAAACCGTATTTTATCAACAATTCAAGCTTACCCAGTGACGGTCGGGAAAGAATTCAATCCCAAGAAGATAGAGCGAAATTTGATGATACAACTAAATGTATCCTCTGTGCGGCTTGCACAACAGCCTGTCCAAGTTATTGGTCAAACAACAAATATGTAGGTCCAGCTGCTATCGTTCAAGCCCATCGATTTATCTTCGATAATCGCGATGAGGCTTATCAGGAGAGATTAGAGATTCTTGGAGAAAGTTTCGGAGTTTGGCGATGTCGAACGATCTTCAATTGCACTCTTGCCTGTCCCCGGGGTATTGAAGTCACCCAGGCAATTGCTGAGGTTAAAAGGGCTTTAGCAACCGGAAATATCTAGGCCACTTACGGGTAGCTATTGGAAATTATTCGGGTGGATGTGTTGCTGGCGTTTCCCATCCAAATGGCATTTCCCCCTGTTAGCGCCACAGCTGAAAATTCTCAAGAATTGAACCCCCAATAAACTCTCTCAGGATAGAGTCGCTGGGAATGCCACCACCATCGATAGGCTGAAACCACTGTAAGAATGCAAGCAGTCTATTAGCTTCAATTCGCTCAGGCGTGCGTGGTTCTACCTGGAGCAAGAGAGGCTGCGCCAGCGGTTTGAGGACCGACAACTCATAAACCAATGCCGAATTGAAGAATACATCTGCGTTATTCTGGTGAGGAAATATAGTGTTCTTCTCACCTCGGCGAACACTGGGCCAGCGATGAATTGTTTCCACAGCCGAATAACCACGTCGAGCGGCATCCCGGACGATGCGTCGAAGCATCCGTGTATCCGTTGTTGGCACACGATTATGTTTGTCCAAATTCAGTTGGGTAAAGGCTGAAACAAAAATGCGGTAAAGAACATCAGTGTCTATGCCCTCAACCACTTTTGGGTTTAGACCGTGGATTCCTTCAACCAAGAGAAGATACTCATCACCTAACCTCAGTTGTTGGCCAGGTTCACGTTGTCCTGTATAAAAGTTGAATTTTGGTTGTTGAATGGTCTTGCCAGCCAGTAACTCTTTAATATGCTGTCGAAATAGGGGGATATCAACCGCATCTACTGATTCAAAGTCGAGTTCGCCCAGTTCGTCCAGTGGTGTATCTTCCCGGTTGACGAAGTAATTATCCATATTTATGGCCACTGGCTTAAGCCCTAAAGTTACCAATTGAATGGCCAATCGCTTGCTGAAGGTAGTCTTACCCGCAGAGGAAGGACCTGAGATCAGAATTATTCTCACCTTTGGCCATCTACTGGCGATCTCAGTGGCGATAGTGGTCAGCTGCCTGTTGTGTAATGTTTCGGCAACCAAGATGACCTCTTGCGTTCTATCTTGAGCTATAGCTCGATTTAATGCGGCAACGCTGGGAACGCCTATAATACTCAACCAGCTGTCGTAGTCGCGAAAAACTCTTGCCAGGCGTGACTCATCCTCGAACGGCTGTAGCCTATCGGGCTCATGCCTCCTGGGAAACCGCATTATGAACCCATTTGCGTACAAGTGTAGGTCAAAAAGATCCAGGTATCCGGTGCTTGGAACCATGAAGCCATGAAAATAGTCGCGCACGTTGTTTAGTTCATAAAGGGTTAGATAATCCTTACGACGTTTTGCAAAGAGCTCGGCTTTTTCTTGATCGCCACTTTTCCTAAAAAGCTCCAGCGCCTCATCCAGGGGCACTTTGACCCTTTTTATGGGTAAATCTGCTGCAACTAACTCCCGCATTCGCGACTCTAAGCGGATCAATTCCTTCAGCTTGATCGGTTTACCACCATTAAGCTCGCAATAATAGCCACCAAAAGGCATTGAGTGGTGAACAGTTATTAAGTCTGAAGGAAGTATTTCGGCAGCGGCCGCGATCATTAAAAAGCTTAGTGACCGCCGATAAATCCTGACCCCATCCGAGTCGGCCATAGTAACTGGCGCCAATTCAACATCTCGCTTCAAGGAAATCGACAACTCGCGAAGTTGGTTGTTAATGAGCGCGGCGACTATCCTGCCCTTGGTCTTAATTTTTGCAGCCTTAAAGAACTCCTCAACAGTCGTACCGACAGGACCATTATATGCTTCTCCATCCGGAAACTTAACCTGGATCTCCTGTCGAATGGGGGCCTGTATTATTTTCGAGTGACTCATTATCTTTTTCTATCTGCTTCCTGGAATTGCATCGTATTATGTCAAGTTTCTGCGAGATAATCACTGATCAAATCAATGCTGTCATCAATTGCCGTGCTCATGATGACCTCAACAGTTGCGACAGGAACTTTGCTAAATAGATGACGATTCATCCATTCAGACCTGTCCAAGTTCGCAGCAAACTCTTCCGGCGACATTCCCATACGACCCGCGTAGACTTCAACAGTCTGGAGCATGGCGCCAGGCTTTAGTTGTTTCACTAATAAATCACGCCATTTTACCAGATCCGAATCAGCTGCAAATGGGAGCCAGTTCCCAGGCTGGGCAGCAGCCAGTGTTTCGGCAGCGCTGTCCGGTAATGCATCTACAGCCGATTTATCGAGGTAGGTTAGTAGTGTATTATGTACTAAGAAAGCCTGCTGGTGACTGATCCAATTTTCACGCTCAACAAAGAATGGAATAAGCACCTCATGGTACCACCGCAAATCAAGCATGAGATGCGCACAATACGCAGCAATAAATACAGCTTGACCTATAGGCATCGTTCGAGCATTCGAAATCTGCGGATAGTTCTCGAGCATCGTCGCATAGGCATTCTCGCCAGGCTTTGGCGGTAGGAAATAAAAATGGGTATCCTCCCGCCTTATATCAGCCACAGATTGAACGTCTGGTGCGACGCTTCCAAGATAAAAAGCTGGGAATTCCTTTTCAAGATATTGTTTAACGGGATCAACAAGTCGATCACTCGAGCGGATCAGTTCAGCTATCTCCAGGTGCATAAAGGGCGTTGGCATTTAGCCGATTGTAAATCTTTTGGGAAAGGCTGAAAAGAAGCCGTATTCTGAAGGATTAAATCTTAGTCAATCTTCATCGGTGCCAGGATGGACATGCACTTGGTGCATACCACCTGGTGGCTGCAACACCCCTAAGACGGGTTAAACTCGGTAGACAGCTAAGGATAACCTTGGGATTACTCTGGTTGACCTTTATATCGGTCTGGTCAAGACGGGCCATAAGCCGCTCATCGAGAGTATCGTTTCCATCGATTGTTGTTCCATCCCCAATGGGGACAATCAGATCCAGAGGGACTGCAAAACCCTTTACATGAATCGAACCGCGTTCATTATCTGCTGATTTAAATACTAAATGCTCCCCAAAAGTTCTCACACCTGACACAGGTCGGTCATTGAAAACCAGGGGTTCGACTGGTATATAGCCGCGCCTGAACTCAGATGCAATGGTCCAGTTTGATGTTATCTTCATTGTCACGGCCGTGCGTGCAGCGACAGCCCGGCCATATTGGTCGAGCACTCGAGATGCATATTCCCTCGGGACCCGGCTGTTTGCCTGAGCCCAACCGCCGCTGTAGGCTGCCAGGGCTGCTGCGATATCACCGCCAGAATCACGGATGATCTCCGCCAATATGGCGACACCCCAATTCATATTAATATCAGGATTCATCAATGTTTCAGGGGAGGGACGCCACTCAAGTCCCGGTCCAGAAGGCATTACACCCATCAGACCAACGGCCCCGACGCGGCTAACTACGTTTTCTTCACCATTTGATTCGGCATGAATAACGGCCGCGATGAAGTCCGGATCTAAGCCGCTAGATTGGGCTTCCCTGGCTATTTGGCTCGACCATTGGCGAATGTTTGCTCCCCAAATAGGGGAAAGCGATATATCTGACTCGGCGTCATCCAATTCACTGCCGCTGCTACTTTCCGCGGCAACAGATTCTTCACTGGATTCACCTAATATTGGTAACGCTAGCGCCAAACCAACCGCCACCATGGCTACTATCAGTCTTTGCATACGATTTGCATTCTAGCAAAGGCTGAATTCGATGTCAATATATTTATGTAAAGTTATTGATTTTCTGATGGGATTGAACTGTTCACAATAGAAGCGACTTGATTATCATCGGCACAGTCGGCCGACCACCAGCGGATCGCTGCATCTTTTAGGAGTCCACTCAAATTTTCCGGATTTGGAATCAAAATTGGACCAGGAAATCCACTTGTTTCCATCACACCGTCACTAATGATGATTCCTTTGCTCAAAGGATCGCTTCTATTAAGGTAGACATAACAAGGAAAACGCCTGGTTAGATCCAGTTCCCTTATAAATTTTTGAACAGGTTTATCGTCCGGACCATAACCGAAGAGCTCCGCTCTAGGAAAGTAGATACCATTCTCACCTAACCAACGATATATCTGAAAGTTCCTGATTTCTTTGCCCCAGTCATCAAGAATTGATTCAGGGAAAACGTGAGCCCCACTATTCAGTTCAACCAGAGCGAACCTTAGATACACCTCACCGCTATCATCCAGGAGAATTAAGGCCCGGTCGTCATCGATAACAGTTCGGCCGCTGACAATTTGTAGAGGAACTGCCATATCAATCGCTGGTTATAACGACACTAAGCAAAAAATCAGCCGGCTTACCTCTATAAACAACAATTATCCGGACAGCAGCTGCTTTGGTCTGGCTCCTTTTACTTGGGGCCAGCTTCGCGCACTTCGCTTGATACTGTTTGCGCAAACTGTTCAAAGTTTTCTTTAAACATCCGGGCCAGATCGGCAGCCTGATCGTCATAGGCCTGGCCATCGCTCCAGGTCGATCGAGGACGCAGCACTTCATTTGGTACGCCATCGACATTAGTTGGAACCTGAAGTCCAAAGAAAGGATCCTGATATGTCTCTACCTCATCCAGCGCGCCGGCTAAGGCTGCTGTGACCATTTGTCGTGTGTAAGCCAGCTTCATTCGATTGCCGACGCCAAATGGCCCTCCAGTCCAGCCTGTATTAATAAGCCAGACTTTGCTATTGTGTTGATCGATTTTCTCTCCCAATAACTGGGCGTACTGATTAGGATGAAGCGGCATAAAAGGCGCTCCAAAACAAGCGCTAAAGGTCGCTTGTGGCTCGGTAACACCCCTTTCTGTTCCAGCAACCTTGGCAGTGTAGCCACTCAAAAAGTGATACATTGCCTGGGCCCTGGTTAACTTGCTGATCGGGGGCATCACGCCAAATGCATCAGCAGTTAAGAAAATGACGTCTTTTGGATGGCCAGCGACGCCTGTTCGATCAGAATTGCTAACGTGTGTGATCGGATAGCTGGCACGCGTATTCTCTGTTAAGGTATCGTCATCCAAATCAACTCGTCTATTTAATGGATCATAGGCTACGTTTTCCAATATTGTCCCAAATCTCCTGGTAGTACGGTAAATGTCTGGCTCTCCTTCTGGACTCAGGCGGATGACTTTGGCATAACAGCCACCCTCAAAATTAAAAATGCCATCATCACTCCAGCCATGTTCGTCATCTCCGACCAATATGCGTTCAGGATCGTTACTCAGTGTCGTCTTTCCAGTACCGCTTAGACCGAAGAAAAGTGCCACATCATCTTTGTCACTACCATAATTGGCGCTGCAATGCATACTCAAGACGCCTTGCGTGGGTAAGTAGTAATTCATGGCCGTAAAGATGCTCTTCTTAATTTCACCCGAATATGCAGTACCCCCTATCAAGACAAGCTTCTTGCCAAAATCAACTAATATGAATGTTTGGCTGTTTGTACCGTCAAATTGAGGATCGGCATGAAATTGGGGCACGTCAATGACGGTAAAATCAGGCTTAAAATTCTTCAGCTTATAGTCCTTAAATTCGCGTCTAAACATGTTCCTGGCAAATAGGCTGTGCCAGGCATATTCGGTGATCACTCTCACCGGCATTTGGTATCTTTCGTCAGCGCCAGCGTAGCCGTCGAACACAAAAATATCTCGATTTTGAAGATAGGCCTGAATGCGGCGCAATAAGTAATCAAATTGCTCCTGATTTATTGACCGGTTAACATCACCCCACCAAATATCTTTCTCACTGGTTGGTTCTTTGACGATAAATTTATCATTTGGGGATCGGCCTGTGTGATCGCCGGTGCGTACGACAACTGGCCCGAGATGAAGCATCTCGCCCTCGCGCCGGCGAACAATCTGCTCATAAAACATTGGCGTGGTCATATGCCAATAAACGGTATTCGCGTTCTGAATTCCGTGCCTTTCAACGCCGTATTCACTTGGATAAGGACCGATATTTTGCATTGAACTTCTCCTTCAAAACTTGTCTGGCCAATTGCCAGGATAATGATTTGCAGCGACGGCTGCAACTTGCTGTAGTTAGATATTTATGTTGCTTGAGAATGGCTGCAGATGGTTAATCTATTTGTGTGCTAGGAATTCTTACTATTTTCGCCATTAGTTTACATGTTTGATTAAGAGCTCACAACCCAAAACAGCTTGCGTCTAAGAAAAGTAAGTTTATCATTTTCAGCGGAATTAGTGTCAGTCGGTTTTATGAAAAATTGCAGCCATTTGTTGAGGAACGATTGAATGGATAAAAAAAGCAGCTTGAAAGAAGCGAAACTATTACGAAAACAAGATAAATTAGAGGAATCAAACGAGGTTCTACTATCCCTCCTCCAAGAATACCCGGATGATCCTCAAGTTTTGTTTGAGGTCGGCGGTTCTTATGATTTGCTAGGATCGGCTAACGAAGCTATTCCTTATTATCGCCGTGCTATAGATGAAGGGTTAACAGGACCAGATCTTCAAGAATGTTATATCTGTTTTGGAATTTGCCAGCGAGCGGTCGGTGATTTTGATGAAGCGCTCGAGACACTCGAAGAGGCCTATGACCGGTTTGAAGGTGACAATAGCATAAAAGCCTTCCATGCCCTGGCTATGTATAGCACCGAGAATCATTCTGAGGCTGTCCGTCTGTTATTAGAGATATTGATTGAAACCTCCAGTGACCCGGATATCCAAACCTATTCTGAAACACTGGATTTTTATAAAGACAATCTTGATGAAGTTTGGGAGTCTTAACGAACTATTCAATACAATGAGGATTAAACTGTTATGAAGGCCATCGTAGCCAAACGACATGGAGATTTAAAGGATGTTGTATTGGCATCTGTGCCCGAGCCTGAAGTAGGACCATCCGAGGTCCTGGTTGAGATAAAATCGGCCGCTTTAAACAGGCTTGATTTCTGGGTTTTAGAAGGCTGGCGAGGACTTCGGCTGAGATTTCCCCATATATTAGGCTGTGATGGTGCGGGGATTATCCTTCAGATGGGAGAGGAAGTTAGTAACTTTGCCATTGGGGATCACGTCGCTATAAATCCAACCCGCAGCTGCGGCCGCTGCTCTTATTGTCTTGGCGGCAGTGACCATATGTGTGATCATTTTGCCATTTTCGGCGAACATATTCCCGGCTTTTATGCGGAATACCAGGCGGTACCCGCCCGCAACCTATTAAAAATGCCCGATGGCCTGAGCTTCGATATTGCCGCGGCTGCTTCCCTGGTCTATGTCACCGCCTGGCACTCTCTCGTTGTGGCTGGTGGGCTTAGGCCAGGTGAAGATGTATTAATCGTGGGCGCAGCTGGGGGCGTTAATTCAGCTTGTATCGACATAGCCAGGCTGGCAGGGGCAGGAAAAATAGTTGTTGTCGGTTCGAGTGATAAGAAGTTGGATGTAGCCCGCCAGCTTGGCGCGCATGTTACTATTAACCGGCAGCAAGAAGATTGGGGGAGAGCGGTCTTTAAGGCTACTGATCGTAAGGGCGTTGATGTCGTCATCGATAATGTTGGCGCAGAAACCTACCAATCTTCACTTAGAGCTTTAAACAAAGGCGGTAGATTGCTCACTGTTGGCAATACCAGCGGCCCAACTTTTCAGTTTGATAACCGGTATATATTTGGCAAGCACTTATCAATAATTGGCGCCACCATGGGCCCAATTAAAGATTACAATAAGGTAATGAAGCTAGTGTTTTCTGGCCGCTTAACGCCCGTAATTGATTCTGTATACCCCTTGAAAGATGGGCTTAAAGCTCTCCACCGGCTTGAGGTTGGTGATGTTGCGGGTAAATTGGTCTTGCGTATGTAGCCCCAACTATTTCATGCGTCCACTCGAAATTCTACTTCTCTTCATAACTTCACTGCTTCTTATTCTTACTATTTTTCGCCCCGACCTACCCCATAAATTTTTTCTGGGTGCTGCAGCGGTCCTAATCATTTTTCTACTCAGTCACCTGATTATTGAAGGCTATCGCTGGCAAATGGCGCCCATCTACTTTACAGCCATCGGAATGACGATGGCTGCAATATTACTCCTTACCACGCAACAACCCTTTTCATTCAGTCTGATTACGAGGGGAGCACTGGCTCTGGCTGGTTTGGCAGCTTTGTTTTTAGGTCTTTTTTTTGGGACGGTCTTGCCCATTACGAAACTCCCAGCACCTACAGGCCCTTACAAGGTGGGTACAACTACTTTTCTCTTAGAAGATAAGGATCGAGAGGAATTATACTCGACAGATCCTAATGATCGGCGGGAATTTATGGTTCAACTTTGGTATCCTATCGACCCTGATTTTTCCGCTGAAAAATCGCAATATGTAGGGAATCTGGACATAGTTGGGCCCGCCCTCGCCGATCGCCTGGATCTGCCCCGGTTTCTTCTCGGACATCTCAACCTGATAAAAACAAATTCCTTAATCAATGCACCGCTTACTTTAGAGGGGGAACAATTTCCCTTGATTCTTTTTTCCCACGGGGTGATGGGAATAAGAATGCAAAACACATTTATGATGGAGGAGTTGGCCAGTAATGGCTACATTGTAGCCAGCCCAGATCATACTTATGATGCTGTGTTCACTGTGATGCCTGATGAACGGGTAATCTTTCATGATGCCCAGGCGCTCTTCCCAAAAGATGAATCACGAGTCACCTCAGGCCGTAGGTTAATAGAGGTTAGAAAAGACGATCTTTCCTCAATTATCGACGAGATGGATAGATTAAATCTAGATGCCAGCAGCATATTCTTCAATCGAATAGGGCTAAACAAGATAGGACTCGCCGGACATTCAGCTGGTGGTGGGACAGTATTAAGTTCTTGTCTTCAAGAAGAGTTCTGTGATGTCGTGATCGCTCTGGACAGCTGGGTAGAACCAATAATCGAGGATGAACTGTCAAACCAACTTATAGTTCCAGCCCTATACATGAATAGTGCTGAGTGGCTTGGGATTGATAATAGAGAGGGAGGATTGGCGCTGGCATTTGGAGCATCTGCTCCTGGAATAATTGTGACAATCGAGGGGGCTAATCACAATGATTTTACAGATATACCTTTGCTGTCACCAATGGCGCGTTTCTTAGGACTTGCGGGCACGATAAACAGCCAAAAAGTTCATAGGATAATTAACGATTATTCGATTGCTTTCCTTGATCATTTTTTAAGGGGAGAGGCGGGTACATTAGATGATCTATCCCTCCCTAAATACCCGGAAGCATTTGTAGAATTTCATGAGCCATGAAGAGGGGCAACCTCTCCGTTTGTAATGCGTATTAATTCTGCAGGTTTAATTTTAAGGAGAGCCTTTTCTGAACCGCCTCCAGCGTATAATTCTTCTACCCCCAGCACGGTGTCACTTACTAAAGTTGATAGCTCCGAAATGTGGCCGAAAGGAGGAACTGTGCCAACTGTATAGCCGGTATACTTTAGAACTTCTTCCGGGTTGGCTAATTTAACCTGGCGACGGTTTAAATCAAGATGCCGGGCTATAGGTGCGTAAGAAAGTCTGCGTACGCCATTAGTTATAACCATGACCGGATCTCCAGCAGCAAGGAATAAGATTGATTTTCCTATGTTATCCGGATGGACTCCAACGGCCGCAGCGGCCGCTTTAACAGTAAGGGTCTCCTGCTCCAAATAAACGAACTCCGCATCGATCTCATGATCAGAGAGATATTTGGTCAAATAGTCAATATTCAATACCAACCTGTAACCTTCCTTGCCTTATGGCCTAATTGCGTTAAAAAAGCCTGAATGAACCAAATGGCTCCCTTATCTATGATCAAGATCCTCCCGGAGGTTCAAAACCTCCGGGTGAGTTTCGTTGATACCACCTTTTTTCAGTGGAGCCAATTATAAAAGAAAGCTCTTCTCTTTTGGTGATAGACTATCATTTTATCTAAAGGCTTTCCTACATAAAAGGCTGCCCAAAATGGCTAAAATAATAAGCAATATTAACGTAAACTCGGATGAATACAGACAAAACTATGAATACAATAAACAGCTTGCTCAAGAATTAGCAGATAGGCAGAAGCGTGTTGCTACCGATCGCCCGGAGGCCACAATCGAACTCCAAAAAAAACGGGGGAAATATCTTGTTCGCGATCGAGTTAGCCGGCTTCTTGACCAGGGAGCTCCTTTCCTGGAACTTTCTCCATTAGCCGCATGGGATCGCTATGAAGGTAAGGCGCCATGCGCTGGCATAGTCACTGGTATCGGACGCGTCTCTAGCACTGAAGTTATGATCATCGCCAATGATCCAACGGTAAAAGGCGGCACATATTTCCCAGAGACGGTTAAGAAACATGTCCGTGCCCAATACATTGCTGAGGAAAATCACCTTCCAACCATTTATCTTGTCGATTCTGGCGGTGCATTTCTTCATCTCCAGGCCGATGTCTTTCCGGATCGCGAACATTTCGGAAGGATTTTTTACAATATCGCCCGGATGTCAGGAAAAGGAATAAGCCAAATTGCGGCCGTTCTGGGATCGTGTACTGCAGGGGGGGCCTATATCCCGGCCATGGCTGATGAAACCGTGATAGTAAAGGGAAATGGGACAATTTTCCTTGCTGGCCCTCCCCTTGTCAGGTCTGCAACAGGGGAGGAGGTAACTGCGGAAGAGCTTGGCGGCGCTGATGTTCATACCAGGCTAAGCGGCGTCGCCGATCACTTCGCGGAAGATGAACACCAGGCGCTGGAACGTGTTCGAGATATTATCAGCCATCTAAATTATCGAAAGAAAAATCAGGTCAGGATTGAAGCGCCCGTTGAACCCGCTTACGATCCTGAAGAACTATACGGCATCATCCCCACGGATCCGAGGGTTAGTTACGACGTCCGAGAAGTTATCGCGCGACTGGTGGACGACTCCCACCTCAGCGAATTTAAGAGTCGATACGGAACGACGGTAGTTTGCGGGTTCGCCCATATCGGTGGAATTCCTATCGGCATCGTTGCCAACAATGGCCTGCTGTTCAGCGAATCATCTCTGAAAGCAACTCACTTTATCCAACTCTGTGGGCATCGAGGTACCCCTCTTCTCTTTCTCCAGAATATTGCAGGATTCATGGTCGGCAAAAAATATGAAAACGAAGGCATCGCCAAGGATGGAGCTAAGATGGTGATGGCTGTTAGCAACGTTAATGTTCCTCGAATTACCCTGATTCACGGCGTGAGCCACGGCGCGGGGAATTATGGGATGAGCGGCCGCGCTTATGATCCCCGGTTCTTATTCACCTGGCCAAACGGACGAATAAGCGTAATGAGCGGAGATGCTGCGGCCGACACGCTCTGGACAGTGGGACGAAAACAGATATTGAGCAAGCTCGGCGACTACAGCAAGGAGGAACAGCTCAAGGCCGAAAAGGAGTTCAAAGGACCCATCCTAGAAAAATACGAGCGTGAAAGTGATCCATATTTTGCCACTTCTCGTATTTGGGATGATGGCATTTTGGACCCTATTCAAACCAGAACTGCATTAACGCTGGCCTTTTCGGTGACGATTGGCGCGCCATTTAACCGGGATAGGTATGGCACTTTTAGGATGTGATGGTCTCGACCGACAAAAAATTATTGTTAGCCATTGAAATTGTGATAAAATGCACGCAAACTTTCAATATATTTTGAAAGTTGTGAAGGTTAATCGCTGCCATCATCATTCGCTAATCAAATGAAGTATAAATAAACATGGCTTTTGAAAATCTCGCCCAATTCCTGGAATTACTTGAGAGCGAGGGGGAACTCATTCGCGTTTCAACCCTGGTAAATCAGGATCTAGAAATTACAGAGATCACTGATCGAATTTCGAAAGGCCCACAAGAGAATAATAAAGCCCTCCTCTTTGAGAAAGTTGAAGGATCTGACATTCCGGTTTTGATCAATGCATTTGGCAGTGAACGCCGAATGGCCCTGGCCCTGGGGGTAAATTCACTGGAGGAGCTGAAAGAGAATCTCGAGAAATTAATTGATATGCAGCTTCCCGAGGGCATGGGGGCAACGCTCACTCGGGTATCAGAATTGTTTACCGCATTTCGAGCAGTCGGCCTTAAGCCGTCAAGAGTCAAAACCGGTGCTTGCCAGAAGATCGTTCACACCGATGATGCGACATTGTATTCCATCCCAGCCATCAAATGCTGGCCAGGCGATGGCGGCCGGTATATCACATTGATGCAGGTCATAACCAGAGATCCAGTGACCAATCAACGAAATGTTGGCATGTATCGTATCCAGATATTTGATGAGAAGACGGCCGCCATGCATTGGCAGCGCCACAAGGGTGGCGCGGAACATGAAAGGCTGGCTAGGGAAACGGAGCAGGGCCAAATACCAGCTGCCATCGTGCTGGGTGGTGATCCAGCCCAGATGTGGTGTGCCAGCGCCCCCCTACCCCCAGGTATTGATGAATATTTGTTAGCAGGCTGGCTCAGAGGTAAACCAGTGACTTTCGTCAAATGTATCACCCAGCCGCTAGAAGTGCCGGCCGACGCTGAGATCATCATCGAAGGCTATGTCGATCCGGCCGACCAGCGAAAAGAAGGTCCATTTGGAGATCACACAGGTTTTTACACGCCGGCCGGCTATTTCCCAACCTTTCACGTTACCGCTATAACCCACAGATCAAATCCGATATATCCAACCACAATCGTTGGACGGCCGCCCATGGAAGATTTCTGGATGGGTAAAGCAACAGAACGTCTTTTCCTTCCCCTAATGAAGCTGTTTCAAGGTGAAATAGTTGACATAAATATGCCTGCGCAAGGAATTTTTCATAATTTAATTCTTGTTAGTATCAAAAAACGTTATCCCGGACACCCCTTCAAAGTTTGTTATGGTCTGTGGGGATTGGGTCTTATGATGCTAACGAAGGCGATTGTAATTGTTGACCATGATGTTGATGTCCATGATTTATCCGAAGTGGCTTGGCGCGTCTTAGGAAATGTTGATTGGCGGCGGGATTCTATTATTGTTGATGGTCCAGTCGATCAATTAGATCATGCCAGCATCCGGAACTCCTTTGGTGGAAAAATTGGTATAGATGCCACCGCGAAGGATGCTCAGGATGGCCACAAAAGGGGATGGCCTGAAGATTTGGTGATGAGTGAAGAGATTAGGAAGCTGGTGGATGAGAAATGGGCGAGTTATGGACTAACACCTTACGTAGCTGATTAATATGATTGATCTCATATCATGGCCAAGGTAATTCGAACCGTTATGAATGGACAAATCCCGATTACGATCTAAGACGAAAAGCGTTCAAATCCTTGCAGAAATAAAGATTCTCGACAATCTATACCTATTTATCTCGGAGGAAAAAAATAATGCGAAGCATTTCGGCCTACCTTACGGCCATTAAAAGGTTGCTTAGTCAAAACAAGGGTCAATCACTCATTGCACTATTTTTGCCGTTGTTAATTGCTGTCACTGGATGTGGGGGCCAGCAAGAACCAGACACCATCCGATTAGCTTTGCTGCCGATACTTGATGCCTTACCGATGTATGTCGCTGAAGAGCAAGGTTACTTCGAAGAAGAAAACGTGGTGGTTGAATTCATTCCTGTAACGTCAGCCGCGGAGAGAGACCAGATTATCCAGGCCGGTCAGGCTGATGGCATGATCAATGAGATCTTGTCTACTCTCTTTTACAATCAGATTGAACCAGAGATTACTGTAGTTCGCTACGCAAGAGTAGCAACACCAGAATTCCCCCAATTTTATATTCTCTCGGCCGGCAACAGCGGCATTAGCAGCCTGGACGAGTTGAAAGGGCAAGAGATTGGAATTTCCGAAGGCACAATCATCGAGTATTCAACCGATAGGCTGTTAGAAGCCTCCGGTTTTACTCCTGAGGATATCCAAACGATAGCGGTTCCACGGATTCCTGATCGAATGGCCCTGCTAAATTCAGGTGAGATTAAGGCAGCTAACCTGCCAGATCCCCTCGCTTCGCTTGCAATCCAAAATGGCGCTCTATTACTGATTGATGATTCATCCTTTCCCGAATATGGACACAGCACCATATCTTTTCGCAATGAATTTGTCGAAGAGAATCCAGAAGCCGTTGAGCGGTTTCTTAGGGCGCTCGAAAAGGCCGTTGATGATATCAACAGTAACAAGGAACAATTTAGCAATTTGTTGAGCGAACGGAAGCTGGTGCCGGAACCCCTGGTAGGCTCTTACAAAATACCTGACTTTCCCTCGTCAAGCGTCCCGCCACAAAGCCAGTGGGACGACATTCTTGAATGGGCCATCACAAAGGGATATATTGAAGGAGAACTCGAGTATAGCGATTCAATTGATGATCGCTATTTACCCTGATGCCCAGGATCAGATACCTGGATTTATATCTTTGGTGGGTGATCGAAGTGATGGCTTGCAGGTATCAAGTTATTGCCCGAATCTAGGACGTTGTCATGATCTTCCTGGACAACGTAGCATTTTCATATCCAGACCACGAACCTGTCTTTAAAGATCTATATTGGACTGTGGAGTCCGGAGAGGCCTGGGCTGTATTAGGTCCATCAGGGTGTGGAAAGACAACTCTACTCTATTTACTCGCCGGCCTTCGCCAGCCATCCCATGGTGCAATCTTCATTTCAGACCAACAGCAGTTTGGTCCAAGACCAGGAACTGGACTGATCTTACAGGACTATGGTCTCTTGCCTTGGGCCACAGCTGAGGATAATGTGAAGCTAGGTCTTAAAATTCGAAAGTTTTATGGTCCAGATGGCAAGCATTCACCAGAGGATGAGCCAGCGATAAACCATGAAGAAAGGGTTGCATATTGGATGAACAGGCTTAATCTTGTGCCACACGCCCACAAATATCCTGGACAATTATCTGGTGGCCAGCGGCAGCGAGTGGCAATTGCTAGGACGCTTGCTCTTGTGCCAGACATCCTTCTTATGGACGAGCCGTTTGCATCCCTTGACGCTCCAACCCGTGAGCAGCTGCAGAACCTGACCTTTGAATTACGTTCTGAAGCCGATCTAACAACGATCATTGTAACCCACGCCATAGAAGAAGCGGCCGTCCTTGGCAACAAGGTGTTGGTCCTCGACCAACCCCCAAACGAAAATCCGATCGTTGTCGACAATCCTGGAGCTGGAAAGGATGATTATCGCCATAGTTCAGATTACTATCAGATGTGTACTGCGCTTAGACAGAAGATGGAGCGGCCGTGATGCGTAGAAGGGATCTTCTTCTTGCCTTTGTCGCCCTGGTGCTTCTGTGGCAGGCGGTTTCCATGATCGTTAACGAACCAATACTGCCGGGACCTATTATCGTTGGACAAACATTTTTTCTGGAATTGGGATCTGGACTAACCTCCCACTTTCTGGTGAGCGCCGGTCGGGTGCTGGCCGGAGTCCTGTTGGCGGTTCTGCTTGCCGCCCCTGCTGGTATCATCCTCGGTCAGAGCCCAAGATTAAACCAGATCTTTTCACCTGTTATTTACATGCTCTATCCAATCCCAAAGGTGGTGTTGGTGCCGGTGATCTTGTTATTATTTGGGATCGGCGACATCCCCAAGATTGTGATTATATTTCTCATCCTTTTTTTCTCTATTTTGGTCTTGGTGCGGGACAGTGCAGCGAGCATTGATCCAAAAATGCTTTTGTCGGTACGCAGCCTGGGTGCAGGAAGAAGAGCGCTTTTTCGATATGTGTATTTTCCTGCCAGCCTGTCAGCGATATTAACCGCTTTACGACAATCTGTAGGGACTGCCGTGGCCGTTCTTTATATTGCTGAATTATTTGCTACTCAGAAGGGACTTGGTTATTACATCTACCTGAATGGCAATACTTTGTTTAACTACCCAGCCATGTACGCAGGTGTCGTGGCCATGAGTCTATTGGGACTTGGCATGTATTTCACCGTGGATCGATTGGAAAAGCGTCTTTGTCCGTGGAAGTACGTTGGGTGAGACATATCGCACTATCATGTTAAGAGTGTTGTACAGATGACATCATTCGAACAGTTTGCCGCCCGTTGTAAAATGCGCCACGATTATGGTGATATGATCCAGGTTAGATACAACCATCCAAATGGCGATGATTTTGATACCTGGGTTAGCGGTGAGGAGATCCTTCAACGATTGCGTTCTGAGTCGGCCGAAGAAAGATTGCGAAGGTTGAGTAAATTAGATCTGAATTCCTTGCGCCAAACGGCCGATGAAATACCTGAGCGTGCCAGAGATTTTGCTGAAAATTCAATTACTGAACGAATTGCCAATGATGTTGAAGATTTCTTGGGGGATAGCGTCATTAGCGAAAGCATAGCTGATGCCATTCGTGATGAAGGTTCACCTGAGGGATCGGCTGGTTCTGAACAGCATCATTGGCGAACTTATCTTCAAGATCCAATTTTTAGAGCTAAAGTGGTGGAATTGGCCTGGATTCAACTGGAAGGATCTTTTCCGGAGGAAGAGTCCAATGAGGAACCAGATGATTGGGTGTAGCTTGACCTTCAAAGTGCAGTCTACAATTGCCCGACCACCTGGTTTATTAATCAATATGCCAATTTCAACTTTAGCTCATGTCAAAAGTTAACTTTAGCCGCCGATTCCTGGTCTTCCTCCTTGCTCTCCTAAGCGCAGTTGTCCCCTTGCTGTTCCTCATTCGCGTTTTTGCCTTTTCGAGGGTGGAGCAAGAGACAAATTCAGACCAGCCCACAGGAAACTGGCAAACGATATTCACTGATTCATTTGATATCGATTTTCCCGGCAAATGGGTCGTGTCTGACACCAATGGGCTGGCAGACGGTGAATATTACTGGGCGACGACTTCGGTATCAGCAAGCCATGGTGCAAACAGCTTATGGGCAACTGGCGGAGGAGAAGACGGCCGAGACCTTTTACCAGGATCAAATCACTATCCTGACAATGCAGCCTCGGTTATGGTTGCTGGACCAATAACTGTCAGTAAAACCCAGGACCTGCGATTGTTGTTGGATGTGTGGCTTGACACTGAGCCTGTTTCGGACACCTTCCAACTTGGGATTAGTGATAATGGTGTATCATTTACTGCCGTTCAGATCCTGAGTGGTACTTTACAACCTTGGCAAACTTTAAAGATTGATCTAAACGAAAGAGTTGAATCTAGCCAGATCTGGATAATGCTTTCTTTTTACAGTAACGATTCTGTAACTAGAGAGGGTGTCTTTATCGACAATCTTAAATTGGAAGGGCTGCTTGAAGAACAGTTGCCGCTCCTTCTGCCAATAATAACGGAGAGCGAAGAACCAACGCCTGTTCCCGGTCCAGGCTGGCTTTCTTATATTAACCAATTTCGGACAGCATCGAATTTAGAACCCCTTACTCCGGAGGAAGAGTGGTCTGAAGGCGCCAGGCTGCACAGCCGTTACATGGTCTTAAATGATTATGTGGGCCACTACGAAAACCCTGAAAATCAATGGTATACCTCCAGTGGCGCGGCCGCAGCTAAGAGCAGCAATGTCTTTGTCACTTCCTGGTTGGATTCGCCTGACGAAACAGCTATCGATTTTTGGATGGTTGCGCCATTCCATGCGGTCAGCATATTGGATCCTCAGTTGAAGAAAAGTGGCTTTGGCAGTTACCGCGAGGACAGTGGATATTGGAAGATGGCCGCAACGCTTGATGTGCTTCGCGGCCGCGATACGCTGCCAGATGGCACGTCCTTCCCCATCTTGTACCCCCCGGCCGGAGGTCAAACCCAATTGCTGCGTTATTATGGCGGTGAATTTCCCGATCCCCTGGCAAGTTGTCCAAACTATGAAGCGCCTACTGGTTTACCAATAATCATTCAACTTGGCCCCGGAGATATCATCCCAGAAGTCCTGGATCACAGTGTTGAGTCCAATGGCCAGATTCTCGAGAGCTGCCTCTTTGATGAGACCAGTTATGTAAACGAAAATGTTGGTCACCAATCCAGCGCTCGTTTAATACTAAACAATCGAGATGCGGTTGTGATAATACCTCGAGCCCCTCTCACGCCCGGAAAATCCTATACAGTTAGGCTAACGACCATAAATAAGGCAATCAGTTGGTCATTTCAAACTGGGGATTCTTTTGAAGATTTTTCCGGCAGTGGCCAATTTGATCAACTTGTGAAATAAGCCGCTGGCCTATTTCCTTTTAACTCCACCTCTCCAATTCATCCGATAAGATAAACAGGGGCTGACCATGACATCTGTCACCGAAACCAGGTGACAGATGTCGCTTATCACACCCTTAAAGATACCTTATACTTCAATCATGTATTCGCCTTTCCGAATACATTCGATGTTTGATGGTGGCTGGCCTGCATTACAAAGGTTACCGAAAGAGATAGTGGACAAATAAGAGTGACAGTCCCAAATCAGTTGCCAATGGATGAATTAACTGTTCATCACGCCAAACTCTGCCAGGCTTTGGCAGACCCAAAACGAATTCAAATATTATATGCCTTAGATGGCCATCCCCGTCACGTTTCCGGGTTAGCAGAGGATTTGAACATTCCGCAGCCGACTGTATCCCGGCATCTACGAATATTAAGAAAGCAGGCGCTTGTTACGAGCAGGCGCGACGGTCCAGCCGTTTACTATAAATTGAGAGACAGGCGGATTATAGAGGCCCTAAATACTGTTCATGAGATTCTGCTTGAGAATATTGCCAACCGATAGTGAGTTCAGTAAACCTCATTTGTTACTGTGTACTTCTGAAAAAATCTAGCTGAAAATGACTCATCTCATCCAAACACTATTAATTTTCATTTTTAAACTGGACAATCTCGACAAAATATCCTGGAGGCTGTGAATGAAAGTAGTTATCGATAGAAACTTATGTGATGCCACTCTACCTTTCTGTGCGCGCTGTTCGGCAGCGCTAATTCGATTTCCTGAAGGAGTTGATCGGCCTTGCATTATGGAAATTGTAGATGATGAAAAAGAGACGTTAACTATCGTCATGCATACAGATCAGCGCACCATTGAGCTCGAACTCACGGACGAAGAAAGAGAGATAGCCAGCGTTGAAGGTTGGGAGGCTTTAGCCGACTTTGATCCAGCCTTGTTTAGTACTGGGGCGCTAGAACGATGGAGAGAAATTCGGAAAATACAAGCCGAACACTAGACCGAATTCGTAGAACCCAACTCGTGGAATTAGTCACAACTGATTTCAATCACACCATTATTACAATGGATTGAACCCTCATTTTGAAGAGATTGTAAAGTGAGTGACATTTCAATATCGATTTGCAAATTTGTGTTCGATTTGGATTTCGTATTCTCATTTGCCATAAGGAAGCTGGAGCACAAGGACAATTAATCGGAAATCAATAATTATATACCTTATAAAACACTTTGAAGGAAGGATTACAAGATGACCCTTAGCGAGACAGCCTTCCGCAACATCAGCCGCAGGGAAAGAGCATTTTTAGAACCTGTACCCTACTTCAAGCGACCGGTTGAAGAGAGAGTTTTAGATTTTGAGGAGGTCGTGCTTGGTTTTGACTGCGAGATGGCCGTGGCCGAGTCGACGCGTTGTATTCAGTGTCCAGATCCACAACCTTGTCTAGAAAATTGCCCGGCCGGCAACGATCTGCCCCGGGCCTTATGGCACATTAGTATAGGTGAGTTTGTCGAGGCCGCATTAGTCTTCTCCGAGACCAGTCCCCTTCCCGAGATATGTGGGCGTGTTTGCCCAAATCTGTGCCAGGATGGCTGCGTCTTAGGAACAAAAAACGGATCGATATCTATTGGAAAATTGGAAGAGTTTGTTGCTGATGAAGCTCGTTTGGCCGGGGCGCTAAAGATAACGGTTTCCGAGGAAAAGACAGGCAAGAAAGTAGCAATTGTTGGTTCAGGACCAGCCGGAATGACGGTGGCCGAGGACTTGACCAAAAAAGGGCACCTGGCCACTATCTATGAATCCTGGCCAGTTCCCGGCGGGGTTCTTATTTTTGGCATTCCAAGCTTCAAACTGGACAAGCAGGTCGTTCTTAATAAGATTGAAGATCTCGAGGACGCAGGTGTTCGGATCGTTAACAACACCAGGATTGGAGAAGATATAACAATCGATCAACTTCTGGAACAATACGATGCTGTCTTCCTGGGAACAGGCGCGGGCATTGAGGCTAAGATGGACATCCCCGGCGAGGAATTGGCTCATGTGTATACGTCCACAGACTTCTTAATTCGGGGAAATGTGCCTGAGTCGATGCTGCCTGAGGATAAACGAAGCAAACCATTTGTTGGTGAAAAAGTGGCTGTGATCGGCGGCGGTGACACGGCCGTTGACTGTGCCCGCACCGCGGTTCGACTGGGAGGGAAAGAGGTCACCATCGTCTACCGGCGAACTGAAGCTGAAATGCCTGGAAATGCCTCGGAAAGAGGAATCTGCCTGGAAGAAGGCGTTAGGATCAACTATCTGCAGGCGCCAGTGGAATATATCGGCGATGAAACAGGTCAAATAATATCGATGAAGGTCATTAAAATGGAGCTGGGCGAACCTGATCGCTCTGGTCGCCGTAGACCGGTCCCGATAGAAGGATCAGAGTTCATACAAGAAGTAGATACTGTCGTTCTTGCTGTCGGCTATTGGCCCGACCCGCTTCTGGGCGAGAAAACACCGGACCTGGCTACCCACCGTTGGGGATTGATCCTTACCGATGAAGACGTTGGGGCCACCAGCAGGAAAGGCGTATTTGCCGCTGGTGACAATGTTCATGGGCCCGATCTCGTCATCACTGCCATAAATACAGCCCATAAGGCTGCTGAAAGTATTCATCGATATCTGGATGGTGAATTGATACCCTGGACTGAAGCAGAAAAAAGCAAGTTAGCAAAATAACAAAAAAGTCCCCGCCTTTCTAAGCACTATGTTTGCAGAAAACCTGCCGCCAGAGAAGTTGTCATACCTGTGAAGTCAGGTCTCCATCTTCCCAGCCAGCGTGGATTCCCGCCTGGCGGGAATGACAAGCAAAAAGTGCAAACATAATGCTAAGGTTATTGGGGGCTTTTTTCTAAATTTCGACCGATCTCATTTGACCGGCAGCGTTGGCCCAATTAGATAAACAACACTTGAGCATCCTCGGCCATGTCGAGGAATTCCATCGCACCAACAACACTGTCTACA